>JAVBTP010000286.1:0-6933 GCA_031556115.1 Candidatus Adiutricaceae bacterium | reverse complement strand
GTCCCGGGCGGCCGCCATCGGCATCGAACTGCGGGACCGGCTGGGGCTGGACCACCAGACCCTGAACCAGGCGGCCGCCGAGGCCGATCTGGTGGTGCTCCACTGGTGGAACCATCCCCTGGTTTACGCCTGGCTGTGTTCCGGACCGTGGCCGCCGGCGCGGCTTTTAATCTGGTCCCACGTCTCGGGCCGGTCGGCCCCTCAAATTATCACCCCGGAACTGCCCGCCCTGGCCGATATCCTGGCCGTGGCCAAGCCCGTCAGTTTTCAGGTGCCGGCCCTGGCCGGCCTCGCGGAGGCCGAAAAGGCCGAACGGCTGCGCCTCTTGTTCAGCAGCGGCGGCCTGGCCCAGGTGGAGGGGGCCGCCCTTCGCCCCCACCCCGGCCGGAGGGTGGGCTATCTGGGCACTGTGGAATACGCCAAGATGCATCCGGATTTCGTGAGCCTCTGCCTCTCGGCCGGCCTGCCTGACGACACCGTCTTCGCCGTGGCCGGGGGCTCGGAAGAGGCCATCCTGCGGGGCGAGGTCCGGCAACGGGGCGTGGCCGGCCGTTTTGAGATTTTGGGGCCCATCGGGGACGTGGCCGGCTTCCTCTCCGAACTGGATGTCTTTGGCTACCCCCTGAACCCGGACCATTACGGCACCGGCGAACAGGCGCTCATCGAGGCCCAGGCCGTGGGCGTGCCGCCGGTGGTGCTGGCCGGAGGGGCGGAGGAGTTCGTGATCGAGCACGGAGTCACCGGCCTGGTGGTCCCGGGCCCGGCGGATTATGGGCCGGGCCTCAGGCGCCTGATCGAGGACGGGGATTTGCGGCGGAAACTCTCGGACGGGGCTCGGGAACGGGCCCGGCAGCGTTTCGGCCTGGACCGGACCGTGGCCGCTTTTCAGGGCCTGTTTGATGAACTGATGGACCGACCCCGGCGGCCCCGCCTCTGGCCGGGTTGGGAGCCGGGTTGGACGCCGGGGCGGATTTTTCTGGCCTCCCAGGGGCGGGTGGCGGCGGCCGTCTTCACCGGCCTGGAAGGGGGCGGGGCGGAGGCGGAGGATTTGTCCCGGGCCGGGCTTTCCGACACCCGGGGGAGCGTGTTCCATTACGCCTCTTTTTTCCCCGAGGACGAAAGCCTGAAGCTCTGGTGTTCGCGTCTGGCCGCCCGCCGCCCGCCCTCTTTTTAGCGGGGACTGGCCCTCAAATTGCATGTTCGCGGGCGAGCAGGATACGGCCGGCCGGTTCGGCCGGCGGCTCAATACCATCGCAAAGGATCACCATGCCCCTGTCTCTCGCCGAATTCAAACAAAAAACCGCCGGCCGCGACCTCTACCTGCGCGGGGCCCGGCAATTGGGTTTCAGCGTCCTCAAGGCCCTGCACCGGGAGGGTTTCGCGGTAAAAGCCTTTCTCGACGCCAGCCGGGACCTCATCGGTTCCCGCGCCGGGGGCCTCCCGGTTCTGGCCCCGGAGGCCCTGGACGGGAGGCCTCGGGGCGGCTATTTCATCATCATCGCCGCCGCCTTCTTTTACACGGAAATCGCCGAGGAGTATCGGGCCGCCGGCCTGGTGGAAGGGCAAGATTTTCTCATCGCCACGGACCTGGTGGCCATGGAATACATGATCGACGTCTCGGGTTCCTGCAATCTCCGCTGCCCCTCCTGCCCGCGCGGCAATTTTTCGCCCCAACCCCGGGCCGGCTTCATGAGCCCCGAATACTTCACCCGGGTGCTGGACAAGATCCTGGCCGAAGATCCCCTGGTGGGGGCCGTGGCCCTCTATCAATGGGGCGAGCCTTTGCTGAACAAGGATTTGGCCGCCATCATCCGCCTGGCCCACGACCGGGGGGTCCTGAGCGCCATATCCAGCAATCTCAACATCCGCCGCGATTTCTCCGACGTGGTCAAGGCCCGGCCGGCCTGGTTTCGGGTTTCCACCTCCGGCTGGGAAAAGAATTACGAACAGACCCACCGGGGCGGGGATTGGCGGCTGCTGACGGCCAATCTCCGCAAACTGCGCGACCTGGCCGCCGAACACGCCCCGGACATGACTATCGAAGTTTTTTACCACATCTATAAAGATCGGCGGGACGACTATCGGCGGATGAAGGAGCTGTGCGATTCCCTGGGGCTGACGCTCCGCCTCCGCCACGCGGCCCTGGCCCCCCTGGACACTATTGCCGACATCATCCATGGCCGCCCCGTCAACTCTTCGGTCCAATTGACGCGGGAACTGCAAAGCCTGTCGGTGGAAGACTGCATGGCCCTGGCCCGCGAGCAGAAGGACCTGCCGTGCCCCTACGCCCGCTACCAGTGGATCACCTGGGACGGCCTGGCTCCCCTGTGCGAGGAATGGTTCCACCCCGACCTCCTGGTCAGTCCCCGCCCCTTTTTGGAAATCCCCCTGGCGGAGATTATCGCCGCGCGGGAGAACAGCCCCCACTGTCGGGCCTGCCGACAGGAGGGCATCCACCGCTGCTTCGTGGTCTACGGCGACGAAAAGCTCATCGAGGCCCGGCAAAGCCTGGGCGCGGCCCGGTAAAAAATCCGACCCGTTTACACCTTCGCTTCATCCGCCAGGGGCCTCTCTTCAGCCCCTTGGGGAGGCCCCTGGCGGATCCGAAAAGTTCCCCCTGGAGGAAAGGCGCATGATTCCGGATTTCAGCGATCCCACCCTCAAGGCCGTTTCCTTCGACCTCTTCGACACCCTCATCCAGCGGGCCGTGGCCCAGCCTCGGGATGTCTTCGCCCTGATGGAGCCCCGGGTGGCGATTTTGAGCGGCGGGGCCATTCAAAATTTCCAAGTCCTCCGGCCTCAGGCCGAACGGCTGACCCGCCTCCGGCGGCGGGCCTCGGCGCCCCGGCGGGAAGTCACCCTGGGCGAAATCTATCAAACCCTGGTGGACCTGCGCCTGCTGACCTCTGAAACGGCCGGCCTGGCCATGGCCGAGGAAATGGCGGTCGAGCGGCGGCTGCTGGCGCGGCGGGAGGCGGGGCTCAAGCTTTTGGGCGCGGCCCGGGCGGCCGGCCGGCGCATCGTGCTCGTTTCAGACATGTACCTGCCTGAGGATTTCGTGCGGGAGGTTTTGGCTGAACTGAACATCGGGCCTTACGCGGCCCTCTACCTGTCCTCGACCCGGCGGGCGATGAAGTACTACGGCGGGCTGTTCAGAACGGTCCTGGAGCGGGAAGGGCTGGCGCCCCACGAACTTCTGCACGTCGGGGATAATGAAAAATCCGATGTGGAGGTCCCGGCCGGCTTGGGGATCAGAACGTTTCACCTGCCCAAGGCCCTGGATGATTTCAAAAGCCATGGCCCGGCCTGGTTTCCCAAAGGGTGGCCCGACGCGACCTTTCCCGGGGCCTCGCTTTTCCCTTCGCTGGCCCTGGGCCTGACGGCGGCCCGCTTTTACGGTGATCCGGACCGGACGGTGCCGGCCGGCAGCTGTTTCGGGGGCGACCCGTTCCATCTGGGCTACGCGGCCCTGGGCCCGGCCGCCGCCGGTTTCGCCCTGTGGCTGGCCGGGAAGGCGCGGGCCGACGGGGTCCGTGAGCTGTTTTTTCTCTCCCGCGACGGATCTTTGCTGAAACAGGCCTTTGATCTTTTGGTCCCCCGCCTGCCCCTGGAGGTGAAAACCCACTACCTCCACAACTCGCGCAAGGCGGTGCTCACGGCCACCCTGAACAACGCGGCCGACCTGGTGGACGCGGTGATGGGCTATTTCCAGCCGGTGACTCTGGGGCGCTGGCTGGATGACAAATTCGGCCTGGCCGCCGAGGCTATTCCCCCGAACGTCCGGCGCCGTTTGGCCTTGGGCCGGGTCGTGACCATGGGGGACCGCGATTTCCTGCTCCCCCTGGTTCTCGACGACCTGGCTCCGGTCCTGTACGCCCGCGCGGCGGAGCGCCGGGCCCTCTGGCGGGAGTATCTCTCCGCCGCCGGTTTTCTGGCCGCCGGGCGGAAGGCCGTGGTGGACATCGGTTTTTCCGGGGCGGTGCAGGCCTCCCTGGCCGATCTGGCCGACGACCGCGATCTGCGGGGCTATTATGTTATCACCGACTACCGGGCCGGCCGGCCGGTTCAGAACGGTCTGAGGATGGATTCTTTTTTCGAGCCGTTCACCGACACTTTTTCCGGTCAGTTTCCCCATAAGTATTTATACCACTGCCACTTTGAAACGTTTTTCAAAGACGGCCGGGAAGGGGCTCTGGACGGTCTGGCCAAAGGGGCCGGCGGCCGGCCCGTTCCCCTGTTCCGGCCTTTGACCGCCCCCCGCAACCAGGAGGTGGGCACCGCCGTCTTCCAAGGCGCGGCCGCTTTCGCCCGCGATTTGGGCGAAAAGTTCGGCCCCTGGCTGATGGATATGCCCGTCAATCCATACAGCGCGGCCCAGGCCTACCTGGCCTTCCTGACCGCGCCCACGGCCCTGGATGCGGCCGTCATGCGCGGCCTGGTGGTGGACGACAGTTTTTGCGGCACGGACGTCCGTTACTTTCTGACCCCCGAGGGAACCGACCCGTCCGCCTCGGCCTGGGCCGAAGGCGCGGCCGCCCTGGCGGGTTCACGGTAACCTTTGCCTTTCGAGGATCAAGCCCGGCCTGTTTTTCGAAACCGGGCGAACCATGGCCCTCCAACCGGAGGCGAGAGCGGAGGAGGAAACTCATGTCGAAGAAAGCCCAGGATATGACCCGGGCGGCCCTGGCCGCCGATACTCTGGCCCTTGGGGTTCACTGGATGTATGATCCCCCGGCCGTGGCCAAACTGTTCGAGCCCAGGCGCGCGCCCCTGGCCCCGCCGCCCGTATGGCTCCGCTCTTCGCCGCCTATGACGGCACTGAAGCCCAGGCCGTGGCCTGGGCCCGGGCCATGGCCGGCTTGACCACCAGCGACCGCGGCGTCTTGGCCATGGTGGATTTCTGCGCGAGCGCGATCCATCACGCCCTGGCGGGGCTCGACCTGCCGACGGCCATGGCCAGGTCTGAAAAATACCTGACCGATCAGACCCTGAAAACCCGGTACGCCTCGGGCCTGGCCAGCGTGGGCGGCAACTCGACGGCGGTCATCAACACTTTTGGCGCCGGTTGCGACGCCTTTGCGATGTTCCCCGGAGTGGTGCATCTTCTGGCCAAATACGCCGACCAGCCGCGTGAGGCCGCGGCCCGGGCCATATTGGCCGGGGGCGACAACGCCACCCGCTGCTCCCTGGTGTCCACCATCCTGGCCGCCCGTCACGGCCTCGACTTCATGCCCCCGGCCTGGTATGGGGCGGTCAGGCGCAAAGACCATATTGAAGCGCTGTTGGGAAAATTCTGAAAGCCGGGCTTTAGCCAAAAACCGGAGGAAAACCCGTGACCATCCCTTGCCGAAAACTTGGCCAAACCAACGAGGACGCCTCCGTTCTGGGCTTCGGGGTCATGCGCCTGCCCTGGAACGGCCCCGATCATTCCCACCTCGACGAGCCCCGGGCCGAAGCCCTGATCCGGCGGGCCATCGAGGGCGGGGTCAATTATTTCGACACGGCCTGGGTCTATCACAGCGCCGAGGGGGTGCGGGGCCCCGGCTCCAGCGAACCCTTTCTGGGCCGGGTGTTGGAAGGCCAACGGGATCGGGTCAGGATCGCCACCAAGATGCCCATTTGGCTGGCCCATGACCAAGACGACTTTGAGCGGATTTTGCACGGGCAACTCCAGAAGCTGCGCACCGAATATATTGATTTTTATCTGGTCCACGGCCTGGAGGCCGCGACTTGGGAAAAGACCCGGCGGCTGGGCCTGCTGGAATTCCTCGCGCGCGCCAAGGCCGGCGGCCGGATCGGGCACGTGGGGTTTTCCTTCCATGACACGGAGCCGGTTTTTCAAAAAATCCTGGGCGGCTTCGACTGGGAATTCGCCCAGATCCAATACAATTATCTGGACCGTGATTTTCAGGCCGGGGACACTGGCCTGAAGGCGGCGGCGGATAGAGGTTTAGGGGTGGTCATCATGGAGCCCTTGCGCGGGGGAGGGCTGGCCAATGACCTGCCCGAAGGGGCCCGGGCCATTTTCAGGGAGGCGCGGCCGGAATGGAGCCCGGCCGAGTGGGCCTTACGCTGGCTGTGGGCCCGGCCCGAGGTTTCGGTGGTTTTAAGCGGCATGGGCGAAATGGGGCAGGTGGAGGAAAACCTCAAAATCGCGGCGGCCTCCGAAGCGGGTGATTTCGGTCCGGCCGAAGAGGCGGCCGTGGCCCGGGTGGAGGAATTTTTCCGGCAAAATCTCAAAGTGGGCTGCACGGGCTGCGGCTATTGCCTGCCGTGCCCCTACGGGGTGCTGATCCCCCAGAATTTTCTCTATTACAACCGTTTCCATCTGCTGAACAGCTACAGCGGCCGGCGGCAGAGTTGGGCGTTTTATCATTCGCTGGTCCCCAAAGGCGGGCGGGCCGAGCGCTGCCTGGGCTGCAAGGAGTGCCGGGAGCGGTGCCCCCAGCATCTGCCGGTGCCCGAACTCCTGGGCCAGGTGGCCCGATGGGCCGAAACCGATCCCCGTTAAAAGGGCCCTCGTCACGCCCTCGTCGGGATGCCGGCTCATCGGGATGCCAAGTGACGGCCGGCGGGAAAGTCGCGGCCGGACTTTCCCCGAGGCGTACGCCGCGCGGGCCCTGGCTTTTCCCCTTCACACCATCGCTTAAGTAAGGTATTATAGATAAAAAAACGGGAGGCGCCCTATGAGCGGATGGACCAAAGATCAGATTGAGCACATGAAGACCGTTTTGCGGTTGGCCCGGCGCGGCTGGGGCCTGGTGTCGCCCAACCCCATGGTCGGTTCGGTGGTGGTGAAGGGGAAAAAAGTGGTGGGCGCCGGCTGGCACACCGGCCCGGGCCAGCCCCACGCCGAGGCGGCCGCCCTGGCCGAAGCCGGGAGCAAGGCCAAGGGGGCCGACCTGTATGTCAACCTCGAACCCTGCAACCATT
>JAVBTP010000043.1:0-10657 GCA_031556115.1 Candidatus Adiutricaceae bacterium | reverse complement strand
GCCCCATGAGCTCGATAACCCTTTCAGGTGAGTCACCGAACTGTATATCGGCAGGAATTCCAGGGCAGAATGAAGTTTCCAAAGTTCCGCCCCAGGCGGGGCAGGCCCAAAATAAAATGAAAAAGATTATAACGTGTCGCATGAAGGCGTTTTCACTTTCAGCTAAAGAATTCTCACCTGATTACGCAACCGTCACAGAACTCACTCAACGCTAATATTGAGACCAAAGCGCCAGGTCATAATCCCCGCTCGGGTCAAGCGGGCACACCAGAATATGCACCGAAAGGCTGTTGTTTCTCACGCGCACAGGCGGCATGTAAACAACGGCGTTGTTCGGCCTTTCCCAAATCAGGATCTGATAGTCCTGGTGGCCAGGGCCGGGGTATCGTTTCACCTTCGTTTTCGGCTGGCCATACAGCTCCTCCAATCGCGACGGCGTGGCCGCCGTGCGATGGAAGAACTCATTCTGAAGGTCTTCTGGAGAACTGTAAAGATCCCCCAACATAATATGGTGCAGAAGTTTATCTTGAAAAAAATAGCTCACGCTGGCGATCAGTTCCCCGGTCGTCGGCAGAATATAATAAGAGGTGCTTGTATTGTCCTCGAAGTCTACGCTTCGGTAAGGGGAGTATCCCATCAACATCACGACCTTATCCGCCGGATCGCCAAAGCTTAATGAGTGATGGAGGCCGGGGAGGAAAGCGATATCCAATGGCTCGGCGTCGATTCGGGTATAGCGTTCAAATGTCTCTTTCAGTTTCAAAAACTCTTTCGTAAAACGATCATAGTACCCGCTCGGATCGAACGGCACCACTACATAGATTTCCATAAGCGCGTCACGGTCCATCGTGCCTTCGATAAGCACCAGGATAACGGCGTTGGCTGGTCGCTCCCAAACCAACATCGTATACGATTCACGCCTGGGTTCAGGCCCCTGTTGCGTCACCAGGCGAGGCGGTCCATACACTTTTCCCAGATCTTTTAACGCCGGCTCTTCAAGTTCAAGCGACTTGTTCGACATTTTTTCCGTCATCGAGCCCGTACGGCTATAGGCTATATAGTCCAGCTTTTGGTTTTTAAAAACATACGTCAGATCTCGAGAAGTATTCTTATATAAGGGCAGGGTGAAGCTCAAGGCGCTGACTTTGCCCTCATCATTGCTTTTCCCGTCGGAGGGCCGCCCCATGAGCCCGATAACCCTTTCAGGCGAGTCCCCGAACTGTATATCGGCAGGAATTTCAGGGCAGAATGAAGTTTCCAAAGTTCCGCCCCAGGCGGGGCAGGCCCAGAATAAAACAAAAAAGATTACAAGGTGTCGCATGAAGGTGGTTTCACTTTCAACGAGAATGATTTTGATAGAATTTTGATATTATCCCACAAAACCACTGGTGGCGCAAACCCGCCCGTCTCGTCCTGCCAACATGAAATGGGCAATGGTCTAATTTGGCCTTTTTTGGCTCAGTTTGGCCCTTTTTGGTTTTGCTGTCCCTTTACTTTTTAAAAAGCGTGTTTATGGTTGCCCACAGAACCGCTGTAACAAACCGCGCGCGGGCGCCAAAGGCTGGCCGACAAGTCGCGCACAACACAAGGAGACAGGCAATGGCATACGGTAAACCACCGCTTGCGAACATGATCAAACCAGGAACCACACAGTATCTACAGGCCCAGGTGGCCAAACAGCAGGGCGACGAACAGGCCCGACGAAAGCGGGCCGAAGAGGAGGCCCGCCGAAAAAATGAACCGGGGTTGATTGCTCGGGGCCTTGACGCGGCCGCCTCTCAAATGCAAGACATTTCTGATGGCCCCAGAGTGGGCGGACTTACAACCCCTTGGAATGGGCGACTTGGCCTCTGGGCAGATCTTGACACTGAGCTGGGGGAAGCCAAACGGGCAGGCGTGCCGCCGCGATTACCATTATTGCATTTCGAGGATATGGATGACCCGTATGCGATACAAATCATGAACCGGCGAAGTCCCTTTTTTGAAGCGGCGACCGCCGCCTTGAAAGGTCAAAAGCAACTTACGGATGAGGAGTATCAACGACGGCGGGACGAGTTCAACCCAAAAAAATCGTTGGCGGAATGGGCCACGATATACCCGGAGGCGGCCAAGCTTTGCGAAAATCGCACCCCTGAGGAATGCCGCACTGAAAGAGTGACAGAGGTTGAAATCGGAACACGTTTACAACATCGGAAGGACGTGGAAGAAATCGACCGCCGCCACAAAGCCAAAAACAGTTGGGCGGGAAAAATGGCTGAAGAGTTTTTCCAACGGTTCAACCCCTCCACCAGCCAACTGGAAGCCATGGGCGTGCTGGCCGAGGCCGCCAAGGTACCTTTTGCCGGAGCGGCCGGCCGCGCGGCCGACCAGACGCTCTCTCGGTCCTTGAGCCAGCGATATCTGAAACGCCTTGGGCTGCCGTATAAACCAAGCGAGCGGGGAAGTTTCACAAACGACTATTTCAACGCCCTGGGCCTTAAATCACCAGACGGCAGGAAAAAGCGGGACAACAGAACGTTGCTTGGCGGAGACAACGAATAAAACGTCCTGATCAAACGGGCCTGACCAAGCCTCGGAGCGGCCGCCATGAGCGGTTCGACGGCCCTCCGAGGTGTTGTGCGTTCGGGGCATCCGGCCCGATGCCCGATGATCGTGAGGGCTCAGACCTGATAGGTCACCCGGCCGCCGACGATGGTGCGCACGGCCCGGCCAGTGAAGGCCCGGCCGCCGAAGGGGGAATTGCGGCTCAGGGAGCGGGAGTCCGCCGTGTTGTAGACGAACTTGGCCTCCGGATCGACGATGGTGATGTCGGCGGGCCGGCCGGGGGCCAGGTCGCCGGCCGGCAAGCCCAACAGCCGGGCCGGGTTCAGGGACATCAGGGCCACCAGGCGGGCCGGGCTGATGATCCCTTCCCGCACCAGTTCCAGAGCCAGCGGCAGGGCGGTTTCCAGGCCGATGATACCGAAAGAGGCGTCGATGAATTCAACCTCTTTTTCCAAAACCGAATGGGGCGCGTGGTCGGTGGCAATGGCGTCGATGGTGCCGTCGGCCAGGGCCGCCCGCAGCGCCGCCCGATCAGCGGCGGTGCGCAGGGGCGGGTTCATCTTGGCGTTGGGGTCGTAGTCGCCCACGTCTTCCTCGGTGAGGAACAGATAATGGGGAGCGGTTTCACAGGTCACCGCCAGCCCTTTGGCCTTGGCGGCCCGCACGGCCTCCACCGCCCCCTGGGTGGAGAGGTGGCAGAAGTGGAGCCTTTTTCCGGACAGCTCCGCCATGTTGATGTCCCGGGTCACGGCGTTGATTTCGGCCTGGGCCGGGATGCCAGGCAAACCCAGCCGGGTGGAGACCGCCCCTTCGTGGATGGCCCCGCCCTTGGACAGGTCATGGTCCTCGGCGTGGGACAGGGGCAACAGGCCGATGGCCGCCGCGTAATCCAGCACCCGGCGCAGGACCTTGGGGTTCCGCACCCAGGCGCCGTCGTCGGTGACCGCCACCGCCCCGGCCGACTTCAGGTCGTCGTATTCGGTCAGTTCCTCGCCCTGGCGGCCCTTGGTCATGGCCGCGGCCACCCAGACCCGGGCCGAGGCGGCCTCGCGGGCCCGCTTCAGAACGGCGGCCACCTGCTCGGCGTTATCCAGGGCCGGGGAGGTGTTGGGCATGGCCAGGACGGCGGTGAAGCCGCCCGCGGCCGCGGCCCGGGTGCCGCTGGCCACGGTTTCCTTATATTCGTGCCCCGGCTCGCGCAGATGCACGTGCATGTCGATGAGGCCGGGCAAAACCCAATGGCCTTGGGCCTCGATGACTTTGCCGCCCGTTTCGGAAAAAGCCCCCGGGCGGTCCACAGCTTTGATCAGCCCGTCTTCCACCCACAGGTCATGCTCGCCGTCGATATTTCGGGCCGGATCGATGACCCGGCCGCCTTTGATGAAAAATGCGGTCATACGCTCATTCCTTATCGGGGTTGTCGATTAACAGATACAGCAGGGCCATGCGCACGGCCACGCCGTTGGTCACCTGCGGCAGAATGACCGAGCGCTCGTCCTCATAGAGGTCGGGGGTCAGTTCCACGCCTTGGTTGACCGGACCGGGATGCAAAATCACGGCGTCGCTTTTGGCCAGTTTCAGCCGCTCGCGGTTCAGGCCATACACCCGGGCATACTCCCGGGCGCCTGGGAACAGGGCCCCGGCCTGGCGCTCCAACTGGATACGGAGCATCATCACCGCGTCGGCCCCTTCCAGGGCCGGCTCGGGCCGGTTATGGACCTCCACCCCGTAGGTTTCGGCCCGCTGTACGCAGAGCATGGAAGGGGGGGCCGGCCACCGCCACCCGGGCCCCCATCCGGGCCAGGCCGATCATGTTCGACCGGGCCACCCGGCTGTGGGCGATGTCGCCGATGATGGCCACTTTGAGCCCCGCCAGCCGGCCCTTGACCTCCCGCAGGGTCAGCATGTCCAAAAGCGCCTGGGTGGGGTGGGCGTGGGCGCCGTCGCCGGCGTTCAAAACGGGAAAAGACAGCCGTTGCCCCAGAAAGCTTGGTACCCCCGAGGCGCCGTGGCGGATGACCAGGGCGTCGGGCTTCATGGCCTCGATGTTCCGGGCCGTGTCCAACAGGCTTTCCCCTTTGGATATCGAAGACCCCGAAGCCGACAGGGCCACGGTGTCGGCCGACAGCCGCTTGGCCGCCACTTCGAAGCTGAGCCGGGTGCGGGTGGAATTCTCGTGAAAAAAGATGACCACCAGCTTGCCGCGCAGGGTGGGCACCTTTTTGATCTCCCGCTCGGAAACTTCTTTAAAATTTTCGGCGGTGTCGAGGATATGGGTAAGCTGCTCGGGGGTGTAGTCGTCAAGATCGATCAGATCTTTGGGTAGGGTGATGTCGCTCATATAGGGTGCTCCGGGTGGCCGCCGGCCGCGAAGCCGCGGCGGTCCGCTGAGATTAGGTGGCCGAGGAGGCATGGGGTCGGCCCGAAAAAAAGCCACCCCTGAAGGAGCGGCTTGATTTGATCATTCGACTTTGGTTCCGATGCGGGAGCCTCGAAAGCGCTCCAAAAAAATTTTGTTCGGGTCGCTGGAATCCCAGGACCAATACAGCCGCCAGGCCTTGCCCCGCAAAAGGCTCTCGTCCACCGGCCCCCAGAAGCGGGAATCGCTCGAATGGTCGCGGTTGTCGCCCATCATGAAATAATGCCCCTCGGGCACCTTGACCGGCGGGAAACCACGGTCCAGACCCGAGGACCGGGGGTCGTAGTGGGCGTGGGGATCCGCCATCCGGGCGCCGTTGATGAAGAGCTCGCCATTGGCCATGGCCACCGTCTCCCCAGGAAGGCCCACCACCCGTTTGACAAAGTCCTTGTCGTGATCTTCGGGGTAGATGAACACCACCACGTCCCAGCGTTCAGGCCGGCCGGTCGCCACCCAGACCTTATTGGTAAAGGGATTGCGGATGCCGTAGGCGAACTTGGTCACCAGCACCCGGTCGCCTTCCAAAAAGGTGGGGATCATGGATCCGGAAGGGATCTGAAAGGCCTGAAGAATGAACGACCGAACCACCAGGGCCAACACCACGGCCAGGACGATGGCCTGCCCGTATTCCTTGATAATCTGGCCCATGGTCTGTTTTTTCTTTTCTTCCGGCTTTTTTTTGCCCATGGAGGTTCGGCTCTCGGCGACGGGGATTTTCCAACTCGGGCGCCGCCGAATGGGGCCCGACCTCCGGCCCTGGCTCAACATCCGGTGGTTCGCCCACAATCCGGGACTATACACCATTTCCCGGTCCATGTCCACTCCGGGGAAAAGCCGCGACCTCCCGCCCGCCCCCGCCCCAGGCGGGCGGGGCCAGGTCATGAAGTGGAATTTTGAGGAAAAAATATGCTATACTAGAAAACCAATCGAACAGTCCCGGGCGGCGTTTAGGCCGTCCGGCGGGGCGGCCGGCGCCGCCCGTGGAGGGTGGGATACCTTGTGGCGGCAGGTGGCCATAGTATATAAAGACGACGACCGGTCGGCCGCCCTGGCCCGAACGGCGGCGAGTATTCTCCAATCCGAGGGAGTGGAGAGCTGGATGGAATGTTCTTGCGTCAAGCGGCGCACCCACCCACCCCAGGGCTTTACGCCCGACCTGGTCATCTCCCTGGGGGGGGACGGCACCCTTCTCTACGCGGCCCGGGTCTGGGGCCTCAGCGGAGTGCCCCTCTTCGGGGTCAACCTCGGGCATCTGGGGTTTCTGGCCGAAACCGAACCGGATCAGTTCGCGGGCCTGCTGCGGAGCATTCTGGCCGACTGCTATCGGGTGGAAAAGCGCCTGGCCCTGGAAGTGATCGTCTCCCGCCAGGGCCGGACCGTGGCCGAAACCCTGGCCCTGAATGAAGTGGTGGTCAACAAGGGGGCCTTGTCCCGCATCATCACCCTAAACGTCTCCATCCCCAATTTCGGGCAGTGGACCTTTCGGGCCGACGGGGTCATCATCGCCACGCCCACCGGCTCCACGGCGTATAACCTGTCGGCCGGCGGCCCGGTGGTCTATCCCACCATACCGGCCATTTTGATCACCCCCATCTGTCCCTTTACCCTGACCAGCCGGCCGGTCATTCTCCCGGCCGATTTTCCGGTGGAGATGGTGGTCGACGGCAGCGACCACGATCTGCACCTCACCGCCGACGGCCAGGTCAGCCAGCCTCTTGAACCCGGCGACCGCATAATCGCCCGCTGCCACCATGTGGGCATCAGCCTGATCGTCAACCCCCGGCGGAATTTTATCGATATTTTGCGCCAAAAGCTCAACTGGGCCTGACCGGGCAGTATTCTTATTTTGGCCAAACAAAATAGCAGGTCGGCCCGCTAGGGACGACGGAGCGAAGCGACAGGTAGTCAAGGAACGAGGCCATCCGCCAGGCAAAAATCGCATTTTTTGCCTGGCTACGGCCATAATGAGAATTGCTGGAACCTCATCGATGATATTGTTGAACCAACCCGCCAGTGAAAGGAGCGGTGATGGGTAATCTTTTGAAAGTCGTGGCCTGGTCGGCCTTGGTGGTCATGAGCCTGGCCGCCGGGCCGGCCCTGGCCTCTCCGCCGGCCGAGATCAAAATCGGGGTCTCGGTGCCCATGGCCGTCCACGGCTGGACCGGCGCCGTGGTCTGGTGGGCCAAAGACGAGATCGGCCAACTGAGCCAGAAATATAAAAATGTGGATTTTCTGTTCGTCACCGCCAACAGCCCTGAAAAACAGGAGGCCGACATCCGGGCCATGGTGGCCGAGGGAGTGACCGGCCTGGTGGTCCTGCCGGTCAGTGACGAGCCCTTGGCCGCCGTATTGGAGGAGGCCCATCAAAAGGGCGTCTTTATTGTGGCCGTGGACCGCATCTCCCCCCATTTGGCCCGCGATGTTCTGGTGACCGCCGACAACGCCCGCATCGGGCGCATGAGCGGGGAAATCCTGGCCAAGGCCATCGGCGGGCGGGGCCGGATCGTGATCATGGAGGCTTTGCCCAGCAGCATCAACACCATGCGCGTGGACGCCTTTAAAGAGGTCATCGCCCGGTATCCGGACATCACCATCCTCGACAGCCAGCACGTCAACTGGAACCCGGTCACCGGGCTGGAGGTCATGGAAAAATTTTTAAGCGAATACCCCCATCTCGACGCCATCTGGACCGGCGACGACAGCGTACTGATCCGGGTTCTCTCGGTGTATCGGAAATCCGGCCGGAACGACCTCAAACTCATCCTGGGCCTCGGCGGGGCCAAGGAAGTGATCAAAATGATCATGGACGGCGCCCCCCTGGTCCAGGCCACCATCAATTATCCGGCCACCATCATCTCCGACAGCATCCGGGTGGCGGTGGAACATCTGGCGGACGGCAAGGAGTTCGAACCGGAGATGACCATCATCTGCGATTTGGTGGAAAGGGAAAACGCCAAGGAATTTTACAACCCCGACAGCCTCGATTGATACGCGCGGCTCATGTGTCGCGGCACGATATACCATAGCCGTCAAGTCAGTGACTTGACGGCTATGGTATATCGTGCCGGATCGGGGCCGGCGGGCTATTCGGCCTCTTCACCCTCGGGCGGCCAGGCCACCGCGCCGTCGGCGGAGGCGATCAAAAGCCGGATCCCGTTTTTCGCCAGAGCCGCGCGCGCGGTATCCGGCAGTTGGTCGTCGGTGATGACCAGGTCCAAGGCATCCAGGGCCACGGCGTTGAAAATGCCGACCTTGCCGTATTTGCTGGAATCGCAGATCAGAACTCGTTTGGCGGCCGCGGCCACGGCGGCCTCCTTCACCGCGACTTTCCCTTCGGTGGGTGTGGAGACCCATTTGGTGTTCCACGAGGAGGCCGACAGGAAGCTGATGTCCAGATTCAGGTTGCGCAGGAACGTGACCGTGCTGTCGCCGATGCAGGACTGATTGTCCCGCAGCACGGCCCCTCCGGTGTGATACAGCCGGCACTGGGAATGGCGCACCAGATAATCCACCACCACCAGGTCGTTACTGACCACGGTCAATGAGGGGACATCCGCGATCAGTTGGGCCAGGGCCAGAGAAGTGGTGCCGGCGTCCAGATAGAGGGATTGCCCCGGCCGGACCAGCCCGGCCGCGGCCTGGGCGATGGCCGCCTTTTCCTCATGCCGGAGCGTCCGCTTGGTCAGGTGGGAAGGCTCGGCCGAAATCTTTTCGGGCCGCTCAATACCCCCGGAAATGGATAAGACCCGCCCTTCCTGTTCCAGTTTTTGGATATCCCGGCGCACGGTCATGTGGGAGACGCCCAGCAGTTCGGTCAGTTCCGCAATGGAAATGACGCCGCGTTCGGCCAGGGCGGTCAGGATGACCTGCTGTCGTTTGGCGGGAATCATACGTTCGGCCTCACCGGGCTTTCAGCCACGAAAGTCCGGCCCGGGTTTCGGCCCGGGGGTGATACTCGCACCCGACCCAGCCCTGGTAGCCGACCTCGTCGAGCAGGCGGAAAATATGCGCGTAATCGATCTCACCCTCGTCCGGCTCGTGGCGGTCCGGCACCGAGGCGATCTGCACGTGCCCCAGGCGGGGCCCCAGAGAGCGGATGAAAGTGGTCAGGTCGCCGTCGGTGATCTGGGCGTGATAGACGTCCAGTTGCAGCCGGAGATTGGGGCGGGCCGCCTCTTCGATCAACCGCAGGCACTCCCGCTGGCTTAAAAGGAAATAGCCGGGCATATCGCGGGGGTTGAGGGATTCGCACAACAGGGTGAGGCCGTATTCGGCCAGACGGTCGGCCGCCCGGCGCATGTTGCCCAGCCACAGGCCGATCAATTCCCCGCGCCCGGCCTGGGGAGGAACCCGCCCCGACATGGCGTGGAGCTTCTGGCACCCGAGAACGCGCGCGTAGTCCAACGCCAATTCCACGCTCTCGGCAAAATCCTTCTCCCGGCCGGGCAGAGCGGCCAGCCCCCGCTCCCCTTGGGCGTAATCGCCGGGCGGCAGATTGAACAGGGCCAGGGTCAGGTCATGCCGCCGGAGCTCCCGGCGAATGTCCTCGGCCGGCCATTCATAGGGGAATAAAAACTCCACCGCGCCGAAGCCGGCCCGGGCCGCCGCTTCAAAACGGGCCGGAAAAGGCAGTTCGGTAAATAACATGGAGAGATTGGCGGCGAATCTGGGCATGGGGTTTCCTTTCGCGATCAGGGCCCATTATAGCCTCTTCGTTCCGCCTCGGCCAGCGTTTTGATCGGAGGGCTCGGCGGGATTCAAGGCCGGGGCGGGTACCGGCTAATTTTTAGAGATTCCCTTGAGTTCGGCGATTTCCTCGGTGGAAAGGTAACGGACCGGACGGCCGCCCAGGATGAAGAAGAGGCGGGCTGTTTCCTCCAGTTCCTCCATGGTGTTCATCGCCTCGGGCAATGAACCGCCGAGGACCACCGCGCCGTGGTTGGCCATGAGCGCGGCCTGGCCGGACTCGCCCAGGCCGTCCACCAGAGCGTCGGCGATCTCCGGACTTCCGGGCCGAAAATAGGGAATGACCGGCAGCCGGCCGGCTTTCATTACGTAATACGGGGTGAAGGGCCGGATGGCGTCGTTCGGATCGAGGCCCGTCAGGCAGGACAGGGCCGTGAGATACGTGGAGTGGAGGTGGACCACCGCCCGGCAGTCCGGCCGGCGGCGGTAGAGGGCCAGATGGAAGGGTATTTCCTTGGACATCTTTTCGCCGCCCACCTGCCGGCCGTCGAGGCCGACTGTAGCCAGACTCCCGGCCGTCAGCCGCCCCAGGCAGGCGTTGGTGGGGGTGGCCAGAACGGTTCCGTCGTCTTGCCGCGCCGAGAGGTTGCCCGCGGAGCCGACACAATACCCTCTTTGATAGAGGGAAAGGCCATATTCGACCATGAGGGTGCGAAGCGCTGTTTCCATAGTCACGAACTCTTATAAAAACGCTGGGCGGTGAAGAAAAACCGCTCATCGCCGAAATTGCCGGATTTCAAGGCGAACGACAGAGGGGCGTCCACCGCCCGCACCCAAGCCACGCCGGGGGCTATCTCCGGGCCGATATGGAGGCCGGCCACCTCCAGACTCTGCATGACCGCGCCCGAGGTTTCCCCGCCGGCCACGATGAAATGGTCAAAACCCATCTTCCGCAGACGACGGGCCAGGACGGCGAAACATTCCTCGATGGCCCGGCTCAGGGCGGCC
>JAVBTP010000157.1:0-10102 GCA_031556115.1 Candidatus Adiutricaceae bacterium | reverse complement strand
GGGCCGCGAGGGCGGCCCGGGCGCGGGCGCGGCGGCCGGAACCGGTTCCGGCCACGGCCCCGGCCGGCCTGGCCGATACCCGGGACCGCTTTGATCGGTAACGCTTTGAGGGCCGCGCCGGGCATCGGACGAAACCCTGGCGGCGGAATACGCCGACTATACGTCCCTTGTTTCCGGGGCCGACGTCAAGGCCGGAGCGCCGCTTTTGCGGCCACGCCAGCCCTCCACCTTTTGAACGAGCTGAATCACGGCCAGGAAGAACAGCGGCACGAAGAATATGGCCAGCACCGTGGCCGTGACGATGCCGCCCAGAACCGCGCTGCCGATGGCCACCTGCGCCCCCGATCCGGCCCCGCTCGAGAAGGCCAGCGGCAACACGCCGAAGCCGAAGGCCAGCGAGGTCATGATGATGGGCCGCAGGCGCAGCCGGGCCGCTTCGAGAATGGCGGTGATCAGCGGGCGGCCCTCCTGGCGCCACATGTCTTTGGCCACCTCCACGATCAAGATGGCGTTTTTGGCGGAAAGCCCGATAACGGTGATCAGGCCGACTTTGAAGTAGATGTCGTTATTGAGGCCCCGCAGGGTCATGGTCAGGGCCGCGCCCAGGATCCCCAGCGGCACCACCATCAGAACCGAAACGGGAATGGACCAACTTTCATACAGCCCGGCCAGCACCAGAAAAATGACGAGAAGCGACAGGGTGTACAAGGCCACGGTCTGGTTGCCGGCTATGATTTCCTCAAAGCTCTGGCCCGACCATTCAAAGCCGACCCCGCGCGGCAGTTCGCCGATGAGGTCGGCCATGGTGTCCATGGCCAGGCCGCTGGAAAGGCCCGGCGCCGCCTCCCCGTTGATGGTGAACGACGGGAACCCGTTGTACCGGTCATACGACGGCGGGCCGAAAGTCCAATCCAGCCGGACGAACGAGGACAGGGGGACCATTCCGCCGTCAGCGTTCCGCACGTTGATTCGCCCCACGTCCGAGGCCACCCGGCGGCTGGCCCCTTCGGCCTGGACGATGACCTTTCGCACCTGCCCGTCCAGCATGAAATCCGCCACCTGGCTGGAGCCGAGCACCACGGACAGGGCGGAGTTGATTTCCGCCACCGGCACCCCCATGCTCATGGCCTTGTTGCGGTCAATGTCCAGCATCATCTGCGGGGCGTCGCTCATGCCGGCGAAGATGACATAGCTCAACTCGGGCCGCCGGCCGGCCGCGTCCAACAGTTGATCACGGGCCTGGCTGAAGGCCTCCCGGCCCAGGCCGGACCGGTCCTGAAGCCTGAGATCGAACCCGTTGGTCTGGCCCAGGCCCGGCAGGGGCGGCAGGTTGAAGGCCATGACCATGGCTTTTTCATCGGCCGCGAAATGCCCATTGATGCGCCCGACCACTTCATCCACGCCCTGGTCCCGGCCCGGCCGGTCCCTGAGATCCTTTAGCGAGAGGAAAGCCATGGCCATCTGAGCGCCGCTGCCGTAGATGCTGTAACCCTGCACCGCGTAGATATGTTTCACCGGCTCATGGGCCAGCGCATACTCTTCCAGCTCCCTGATCTTGGCCACGGTTTCCGACTGGGTCGAGCCCGCGGGCAGGACGATGGTGGCCATCAGGCTGCCCTGATCCTCGGACGGTATAAAGGCGGTGGGCAGATGAACCACCATGAACACGGCCAGGGCGGCCACCACGGCGAAGGCGGCCAGCCAGCGGCGGGGCCGGCCGATAATGGTTTTCACCGCCTCGCCGTAGCGGCCGGTGCCCCGGTGGAAGGCGCGGTTGAACCAACCGAAGAAGCCTTTGCGGGCCTGATGCCCCGGCCCGATGGGCTTCAGGAACGTCGCGCACAGGGCCGGCGTCAACGACAAAGCCAAAAAAGCGGAAAAGGCGATGGACACGGACAGGGTCAGGGAGAACTGCCTGTAAATATTCCCCACCGCGCCCCCGAAAAAGGCCATGGGGATGAACACGGCCACCAGCACCAGGGTGATGCCGACGATGGCCCCGCTGATCTGGCCCATGGCTTTTTCGGTGGCCTGGCGCGGCGGCAGGTTTTCGGTCACCATCAGCCGCTCCACGTTTTCCACCACCACGATGGCGTCATCCACCAATATGCCTATGGCCAGCACCATGCCGAACAGGGTGAGGAGGTTTATGGAAAAACCCAGGGCGTACATGGCCGCGCCCGCGCCCAAAAGGGCCACCGGCACGACGATGGTGGGGATCAGGGTGGCCCTGAAATTCTGCATGAACAGGAACATCACCAGGAACACCAGGGCCACGGCCTCGAAGAGGGTCCGCACCACCTGGCTGACGGCCACCTGGACGAAACCCGCGGTGTCATAGGGCAGTTCCCATTCCACACCCCGGGGCAGGAACGGGGCCACCGAGGCCATGGCCTCCCTGACCCCCCGGGCCGTCTCCAGGGCGTTGGCGCCGTCGGTGAGCATGATGGCGATGCCCGTGGCCTTGTGCCCGTTGATGCGGGATTGGTAATTGTATTCGCGGCCGGCCAGTTCCACCCGGGCCGCGTCCCCCAGGCTCAGCGACGAGCCGTCGCCGCCGGTCCGCAAGGGCATCCGCTGAAATTCCTCAGGCGTGTTGAGGTAGCCGCGCGTCAGGATGGAGGCGTTGAGGGGCGTGTCTTCGGGGGCGTGGTCGCCCCCGAGGGCTCCGGGGGTGAGCTTGGCGCTGTGGCTGACCAGGGCGTCGACGATGTCCTGGGCCGTCAGTTCCAGTGAAGTCATTTTTTTCGGGTCCAGCCAGACGCGCATGGCCCTTTCCGTGCCGTACAAGGTGGCCCGGCCCACGCCGTCGACCCGCCTGAGCACCGGCAGCACGCTGGCGGTGGCTATCTCCCCCAGGGCGATGTCGTCATAGCGGCCGTCCGTCGAAGAGAGGCTGACGATGCACAGAAAGGAGTTGCTGGCCCGTTCGACATAGATGCCGTTCTGCCTCACGCTGTCGGGAAGATTGGGCTCCACCAGCTTCAGGCGGTTCTGCACCTCCACGTTGGCCATCTCCCCGTCGGTGCCCTGTCGGAACGTCAGATTGATGTTGGCCGATCCGGCGGAACTGACGGAATCCATATACATAAGGTTGGGGACGCCGTTCATTTCCCGTTCGATCAGCACCGTGACCGCCTCCTCCACCGTCCGGGCCGAGGCTCCGGGATAGTTGATCCACAAGGTCACCCGGGGCGGGGCGATATCCGGATAGAGGGACACGGGCAGGTTCCTGACGGACAGGATCCCGCCCAGGGTGATCAGGAGGGATATGACCAGGGCCAGGACCGGCCGGTGAATGAAGAATTTAGCCATGCCCCGCCCGCTACTCTTTTCTGGAAGCCAACCGTTCGGGGCCGGGCGCCGCGGAGGCCACCGAGACCTTTTGCCCGGTGAGCCCCACGGCCTGGGCGCTGTTGATCACCACCTGCTCGCCGGCTTCCAGGCCGGCGGTCACCACCCAGTTTTTGCCGTCCAGTTCGGCCGTTTCCACCACCCGCTTTTCCACCGTGTCCTGAGGCGAGACCACCAGCAAATAGCTTTCGCCCTCCTGCCGCAGCAAGGTGTCGCGCGGCACCAGAAAGACCCGGGTGTTGACCGCCCGCGACAGGTTTACGCTCAGATAGGTGCCGGGCCGCAGCGTCTCGTCGGGATTGGGAAACACGGCGCGCATGGGAACGCCGTCCGTCTTCGGGTCCACGGAGGTGCCCGTGAAGATCAGGCGGCCGGGATGCTCATACGAACTCCCGTCAGGCAGCGTCAGCCGCACCTCGACGGCGGGCTCGTCGATTTTCTTCAGCCGGCCGTTTCGCACGCCGTCATCAATCGCCAGCAGATCGGCCGAGGGCTGGGAAAAATCCGCATGGATGGGGTCGACCTGCTCGATGGTGGTCATGGGCGTCAGCCCGTCCTGACCCACCAGGGCCCCTTCCGAAACCAGGGCCAGGCCCGCCCGGCCGGATATGGGCGCGGTGACCCGGGCGTAGCTCAAGTCCAGTTCCGCCTTGGCCAGGGCGGCGGCCGCGCTGGCCACTTCGGCCTTGGCCCGCTTTTCGTCGGTCACCGCGGCCACATGGTCGTGCTCGTTGATCGACTTCTTTTCCAAGAGGTTGCTGTAGCGGCTCAGGGTGTCCAGCGTGCCCTGGTGCTCGGCCTCGGCCCTGGCCAGGGCGCTCTGGGCGGACAAGACGTTTATCTTGAGTTGGGCGTCGTCGATGCTGAACAGCGGTTCGCCCTCGGCCACCTCCGCGCCTTCCACATAGTGGCGCGCCAGGAGGATACCCGCCGCCCGGGCGCGGACCTCGGCCCGGCGGAAGGCGGCCAGCCGGCCAGGATAGGTCTGCACCACCGGCCGCTCCCTCGGAGTGGCCACCATGACCGCCACCTCCGGCAGGGGGGCCGCCTTTTCCTCAGCGGCCTTGTCGGCGCCGGCCTGGCCGCAGCCCGTCAGGAGCGCGAGCAGCATCAGGCCCACGAAGTTTCGATACCGATCATATTTGTTGACGGACATATTCATCACCCTCGAGCCGCACTTACAGGAAATTTTCGGAAATGGCCATGACCGGGCTGAAACGCCTTGGTCATAGCGTTTTACTTGGTTGGTGACCGATATAGACCCGGCCGCTGAACATGTTCATTCTCGGACGACCGAATTCGGTGTTTTGGCTTTGGCGAAACCACGGTATGTTTATTGGCCGGCGCAATAACGCTTCAGCCCGCGTCAGGGCGCCGCCGAGGCGGCCAGCTTCAGGCTGCCGGTCGGGCAGACCTCCCGGCACAGTCCGCAGCCGTCGCAGCGGGCGGCGTCGAAAGACGGCGGCCGCCCCTTGGTCCAGGCCACGGCCTGGTAGCCGCTGTCCGCGCAGCTGACGGCGCAGGCCCCGCAACGGGCGCACCGATCCTCGTCGCAAACGGCCTGGGCCCGGGCCCGGCTCAAAGCACGGTGCGACACGATATGCGGCCGGGCCAGGCCGACGGCGGCCCCGACCGAGGGCAGGTTTTTGCGCTCCAGCCAGGCTGACAGGCCGGCCGTAAGATCGCCGATCACCCCGTAACCATGCTCCATGACCGCCGAGCAGACCTGGACGCAACCGGCTCCGGCCAGCAGAAACTCGGCCGCGTCTTGCCAGTCGTACACCCCGCCGACGCCGCAGATCGGCAACTGACAGGCCTGGCCGATCTGAACGACGCAACGCAGCGCGATCGGCTTGATGGCCCGCCCGGAGAGGCCGCCGAAAGCGCCCCGGCCGTCCACGGCCATGGCTGGGGTGAAGGTTTCCACGTCAATTCCTGGCAGGGCCGAAATCGTGTTGATGGCCGTGATGGCGTCAGCGCCGGCCGCCAGGGCCGCGCGCGCGGCGCCGGCCAGGTCGCAGGCCATCGGCAGTTTGATCAGGAGCGGCAGCGTGGTGGCGGACCGCACCCAACCGATGACCTCGCCTAAGAGATCCAGCCTGTTGGCTATGGCCGACAGGCCCCCTTCCTCGGCCCCGCCGTGGGGGCAGGAGACATTCAGTTCCAGGGCGCTGGCCCCGGCCTCCTGGCAGAGACGGGCGGCCCGGCGCCACTGGATTTCGCGAGGCGCGCCGCCATACAAGAGGCTGGCGATCAAAACCCGGTCGGAAAAACTCCGCCGCAGGGCGGCGATGTCATCCAGCCATTCCTCGGCCACGCGCATGGAGCCCAGTTCCATGTTGGCAAAAGCGATGATCCGGCCCCGGGCCCGCACGGCGCGGATGCGCGGGCGGACATTGGTCAGGGCGTCGTCTTCTTTCTGGGCCAGAGTCTTGATGACCGCGCCGCCCCAGCCGGCGGCAAAAGCCCGCTCGATCATCGCCCGGGTGGCCGTGGGCGGGGCGGAGGCCAGGATAAAAGGATTGGGCAGATCCAGGCCCGCGAAACCGGTGGTCAGCGAAATAGTCATGGGGGCTCCTGAAAAAATTAGAGTTGTCTGGTCCAGTCCATGAGCCGCTGAAAGGCCGCCTGGCGCTTTTCAAAATCCACATGAGAGGCGGCAAAGATCTCCATCCAGAGCCCGTCGGCGGCATAGCGGACGATGGAAGCCAGAATCGGGTCTTTTTCCTGGTCATATTTTTCCATCTGCTTTTCCATCCAGTCCGCCCAAGGCTCCGCCAGTTCGGGGTCGCGGTTCATGGCGGTAATGATGGCCCCCAGCAATCGGTTGTCGACGCTCCGGGGATCATAGCCATAGGAGGAGACCAGATAGGCCCGGGTGAATCGCCCCCGCGGGTCGGGGTCCTTCTTTATCAGATCTTCGATGCAGGTTTCCACGCTCTTCATAAAAGCGTTGATCATTTCGTCGATCAGGTGTTTTTTGCTGGGAAAATGATGGAACAACCCGCCGGACGTGACCCCCGCCCGTTTGGCCACCTCGGCGGTGGTCACAAATTCCAGACCGTGCTCCGAAGCAATTTCCGCCGCCGCGTTCAAAAGGTTCCGGCGAACCTGTTGAGGCTGTTTCCTTCTCGGGAGTGAGGCCATATAACCCTCCGTGGCGGTTTTCGGCGAAACGGCCCATGGAAATACAACAGGAATACAACAAAGGTACAAACAAACCGAGCGACCGGTATGCAAAAAAACATACCGAATACTCGGTATTTTGTCAAGCTGTTTTTCTGTTCCGGCGCGCTGAAACGGCGGCGGAGGAGGCGCCTCCGCCCTTCCCGGCCTCAGGCTTTTCGCGGGCGCGACGCGCCGCCAAAGGAATGGTCGGAACGCACCCAGAAGATGACAACCAGGGCTCCGGACACGGCCACCAGGCCGCAGACCGCAAAGGCGCTGGCGAACAGGCCCGTCTTTTCCACCAGGAGCCCGGTGACCACCGGGGCCACAACGGCGCCCAGATTGGCGATGAGGTGCATAAAGCCGCCGACGCCGCCCACCCGCGCGGGCTCCACCATGTCGAGGATCATGGCCCAATAGGAACTCATGGTCATCTGCATGAAAAGGATCGAGCCGCCCATCAGGCCGACGGCGGCCCCCACCCCGCTCACCACCCCGGCCAGGGCCACGAAGACGGCGGAGATAATCAGGCCGCCCGCGATCACCACCTTGCGGGCCAGGACGGCGTTGCCGGTCCGCATGAAAAAAAGGTCGGAAACCCACCCGCCGAGGGCCAGGCCGATTATGCCGAAAACCCAGGGAATGGCGTTGACGAAGCCCATGGTCCTGAGGTCGAGGTTTTGCGCCGTCACCAAATAGCTCGGAAACCACATCAAAAAGAAATACAGGATATAACCGTAACCGAAATAGGCATAGGACGTGGCCAGAACCTGGCGGCTGAACAGATACGCCCGCAGCGGCACCCGGGGCGCCTGGGGCGACGGAACGCTCGCCGCGGCGCGGGTTTCGGCGGTCCCGGCCGGGAACGCGGCCCCCGCCGCCGCGAGCCTTTTTCGCGCCCAGCGGCTGCCGGCCGGATCATCGGCCCCCAGAACGATCCAAAAAATCAGCCACGGGAGGCCCAGGGCGCCGAGCAGGATAAAAGCGGGCCGCCAACCGTATTGAAGGGCCAGAAAGCCCACCACCGGGCCCGCCATGGCGCCGCCGACCTGCAACCCGCTGCTGGCCAGGCCCAGCGCGGTGGCCTGCTCCCGCCGTTCGAACCACCGGCTGACGAGCTTGTTGATATTCGCGCTGAGAGGGGCCTCGCCCATGCCGAAGATGAACCGTACCGCAAGCAGGGCGGGAATGCCCGCCGCCGCGGCCGTCAGGGCGCAGAACAGTGACCACCCGGACACGCTGGCCGCCAAAACTTTGTAGGGCCCGATTTTATCGGCCAAATGGCCGCCGACAAAACAAAAAAGCGCATAGCCGGCGGAGAAGGCGCTGAAAACGACGCCCAGTTCGGAAGGGCTCAAGTCAAGATCCTCGGCGATAAGCGGCGCCGCGACGGCCAGGGCGGAACGGTCCAGATAACTTATGACACCGGCGAAAAACAGGAGCCCCAGTATGACCCATTTATAATTCATGACCCCTCCGCCGCGCGTGACGCCCGCGTCCACCCAGGCGCCGCATCTCCCAAAACCCTTTTTTTAAGGACATGGGCAGGAAATGAAAAGCGCCCGGAGGTCCGCGCGTTTTACAATTCATTAAAGACAGATAAATTGTAAACGCTCTGAAGCCCCGGAACCGGCTCCCCCCTACCGGCCCGCGAACATCCCGGCCGAGGCCGTTCACGAGTCGGCCGGCCTCATTTGTTCGAGAAATCGCCGCGCCGTGGCCAGAGCCTGGGGATGGCGCATGCACAGAATGCCGGCCCCGGCCGCCAGCATGGTGACCGCCTCGGCGGTTTCCAGCATCACTCCCTGCGCCTGGGCGGGGTCGCCCGAGGAAAACAGGGCGGGCCGCTGGGCCTCTCTGGTCCGCCAGACGTCCTCCCCGAAAAAGCTGATGATGGGGTTTTGTATATCCCGATCATCCAGAAGCAGAGCGGCCAGTTGCAGTTGCTCCATGACCGAATAGCAATATTCCATACCGTAGCCCAGGGCGGCCGCCGTGGGGTCGATGATGACCCGGTTTTTGGGTACTCCCATCTCGAACAGCATGATGTTCAACTGCTTGGCCAGGTTGAAATCCGTCGGCGACAGGGCCACGACGGCGTGGCCGTGCACCAGGGCCTGGGCGCCGAGGCGCTTGTAGTTTCTGGCGGTCACCGGGCCCAGGGCCAGATTGCGCCCGCTGAATTCCTCGGCCACGGCCGAGAGAATGACCACGTCTTTATCGGCCTGGTCCACGCCCATGACGATGAGCGGGACGTCCACCGCCTCCAGAACCCGGCGCACGGCGGCGACGGCCTGGTCGGGCCCCGCGTTTTGTTCGTTGGCGTTGGTGCTTTTGAGGTGCAGGGTAATGAGGTCCGCGCCGTATTCCACGCATTTTTGGGCCCATAACCCGGCGTCGGCCATGACCCCCCGGTAGGCCTCACATAGGGCCGGGGCCCAGTCCTCGCCGGGGTCACAGTCCCAGACGTCAAGGGAAAACCTGGGCGGGTGCGGCAGGCGGCCCTCGAAATAGTGAAGGGCCAGGGCGTCCTGGCCGCCGACGGGCAGATTCCCGGCGCCTAAAAACACGGTGTTGACCGTGCCTTGATATTTCGCGGATGGACTGGTAAAAGCCATGGGCGCACCTCTTTGACGTCAGCGAAGACGAGCAGGCATATATGGCCGAAACCGCGTCCATCGCCTCGGGCTGAAATCCTTCGCCTGAGGCGCCGCCGTGGCCGACGGCCATATCCGGACCAGTATAAGGATACGCCGTCAAACACGCAAGCCCCCCAAAAAAAACTTCGCGACCACGCCGCGCGGCTCCCTATTGGGGCCGGCGGCGCGCCGACCGGCTTAACAAGGCGGCCCGGTTTTGGTACAATGGCGGTTATGAAAGCCCTCGTCTCCGCCAAAGAAGATTTCGCCGCCAAACTGCTCCAATGGTTCGCCGGGGCCGGCCGGCCCCTGCCCTGGCGCGCGGCCTATGACCCGTATGAAGTGTGGATTTCGGAAATCATGCTCCAACAGACCCAGGCCGAACGCGGGGCGCGTTTTTTCACGGACTGGATGCGCCGCTTTCCGGATCTCGAATCCGTGGCCAAAGCCGACGAGGAGGCGGTGCTCGCGGCCTGGGAGGGGCTGGGCTATTACTCGCGGGCCAGAAACCTCCACCGGGCGGCCAAATATATTGTGGACGCCCACAACGGCCGGTTTCCGAACACCTTCGAACTGATCAGGGCCCTGCCCGGCGTGGGGGAATACACGGCCGGCGCGGTGGCCTCCATCGCCTTCAATCTGCCCGAACCCGCGGTGGACGCCAATGTCCGGCGGCTCCTGGCCCGCCTGGGCGATCTGGCCCTCCCCCCGGACGATCCCCGGGCCAAGACCCTGATCAGCGAAACCGCCCGCGCCCTGATCCCCAAAAAATCCCCGCGTTTTTTCAACCAGGCCCTCATGGAACTGGGGGCCTTAGTCTGCGTCCGCCGCCCCCGTTGCGGCCAGTGCCCGGTGGTTGAACACTGCGCCGCGAGCCGTCAGGGCACAACGGCCGAGCGGCCGTTGGCTAAGAGCCGGGCCCGGGATACATCCCTGGAAAT
>JAVBTP010000267.1:0-8108 GCA_031556115.1 Candidatus Adiutricaceae bacterium | reverse complement strand
TGATCAACACGTCTTTCTCGTCGGCCAGGGTTCGTTTCAAAATGTCCATCAGCTTTTCGACGGCTTGCCGGGCATCTTTTCTGGACAATTCGGTTTTGTCAAAGACTTCCGTGATGATTTTTTCTTTGGTGACCGCCATGTGCCTCACTCCGGAATTATGGGAGCCTCTGGAGAGACTTTTTACGTCATTCACCGTGGCCACCCCTGAAGCCGCTTGAAAGCCGGCGGGTTTCCCCGTCCGTGTTTTCAGGGTTGATTGGGGTGAATGACCAAAAACGCCCGCCCCGAGTTTCCCTTCAGGCCTGTGGTTTCTCTCTCCACCATCCGCGCCGCGGTAAGAGCGCCCCAGCGGCGTGAAATCGAAGGGTTATTTGGGGGGAACCCACTTTTACGCTTTACTGTCTCCGATAAAAGCATTAAAATTGATTCGCAACTCGGACCACGCCGGATTCCGACGGGGTTCGAACTCTGAGTTCTGGTCGGATCCTGTTCGATTGGTTAGGTCATATACTCGGATTATTGGCTAAACGACGGTATTTGTCAAGTAATTTTTTAGAGTTAGTCGCCTCAACGCTCAATCCGGCCCTCTCCGGGCCATCCGGCCGGCTCCAGGACCGGCCGCCACACGAATCCGTTGCCCGATGAGGGGCGCGCCTAAGGAGCTCATTGTGGTCAGTGAAGTTTTCGGCATCAGCCTCCGGACCCACTATCGCGAAAATCTTTCGCAGAAGCTGGGGCGGCTGTTCAAAGCTTTGGATCCCGAAAAAGTGGTCAAACCCCATTCCCTGTGGGCCATTAAAATCCACTTCGGCGAACGCGGCAACCATACCTTTATCCGCCCCCACCTGGTGCGGACGTTCACCGACGCCTTGAAAGATCTGTCCGCCCGCTGTTTTCTGACCGACGCCAATACCTTATATGTCGGCGGCCGGGCCAATGCCGTCGACCATCTGGAGACCGCTCTGCGCCACGGGTTCGGCTATGAAGTGACCGGCGCGCCCCTGATCATCGCCGACGGCCTGCGGGGCGACCTGGAGGTCGGGGTGGAGGTCAATCGCGGCGGAGTGGGCACGGCCTGGATCGGGGGTGACTTCGCCTCGGCCGACGGCGCTTTGATCCTGAGCCACGTCAAAGGCCACGAGTTGACCGGCTTTGGCGGCGCCCTGAAAAATTTAGGTATGGGCGCGGCCTCGCGCCGGGGGAAGATGGACCAGCACGCCGACCTTTCGCCCAAAGTGACGGCCAAAAAGTGTATCGGCTGCGGCCGCTGCTTCACCCAGTGCGCCCACCAGGCCATCGACCTGGTGAAAAAAAAGGCGGTGATCAATCCCGCCAAATGCGTGGGCTGCGCCAGTTGCATCCCCATCTGTCCGCAGAACGCCATTGATGTGGCCTGGGATAGCGATCGCCCCAAATTCATGAAAAAGATGATTGAATACAGTGGGGCCGCCCTGCGGGGCAAGGAAAAGACGGCTCTCTACATCAATTTCGTCGGCGGGCTGAGCCCTCTGTGCGATTGCGCCAACCATTCCGACGCCCCCATAGCCGCCGATTTGGGCTTTTTGGCCAGTCGCGACCCGGTGGCCCTGGACCTGGCCTCCGCCGAACTGGTCAACCAGGCGCCGGGCCTCCCGGGGAGCGCTTTGCCCCCGGACGCCCTGGCCCCTGGCGCCGATAAATGGACGGCCCTGCATCCCGAATGCCAATGGCGCTATCAGCTGGAATATGCCGCCAAGATCGGCCTGGGTTCCCTGAAATATCGCCTGACCTGGCTGCCGGAAGTCGCGGGCGTGAAATGACCCGCCGGCCGAATCCGTTCGGGGCGGACTTCCCCAGGCCGCATGTTCGTCGCGGGGTATGACTCTTGACCCCGCGACTGGACATAATCGGCGGAGGCCTGGCCGGCTGCGAGGCGGCCTGGCGGGCGGCCGGTCAGGGGGTGGCGGTGCGGCTCTGGGAAATGAAGCCCCATCGCTTTTCCCCGGCCCACCGGCTGGAAGGTCTGGCCGAACTGGTCTGTTCCAACTCCCTTCGGGCGGCCGGTCCGGAAAACGCGGTGGGTCTCCTGAAAGAGGAGATGCGGCTTTTGGGATCCCTGGTCATGGCCGCGGCCGATCAGACCCGGGTGCCGGCCGGCGGCGCCCTGGCCGTGGACCGGGAGCTTTTCAGCCAGACGGTCACCAAAACCGTGGAGAGCCACCCCTTGATCGAAGTGCGGCGAAGTGAGGTCACCACCTGGCCCGACGGGGACGCGCCGGTGGTGGTGGCCGCCGGACCTCTGGCCTCCGAAGCCCTGGCCGGGCTGGTGAGCCAGGTGACCGGGGCGCCCAATCTCCATTTTTACGACGCTCTGGCGCCCATCGTCACCTTTGACTCGCTGGACCTCAGCCGCGTCTACGCCGCCAACCGCTATCAGGACCAGGCGGCCGGCGGGGGGGATTACCTCAACTGCCCCATGGACCGCGACCGGTTTCAGGTTTTTTGGCAAACCCTTCTGGCGGCGGACGAAACGGCGGCCCGATCTTTCGAGGACCGGCGCTTTTTCGAGGGGTGCCTGCCCATTGAAGTCATGGCCCGGCGGGGACCGCGCACCCTGACTTTCGGGCCCCTGAAACCGGTGGGCCTGGATGATCCGCGCACCGGCCGGCGGCCCTACGCCGTGGTCCAATTGCGGCGGGAAAACCAGGCCGGAACCCTCTGGAATCTGGTGGGGTTTCAGACCCGGCTGACCAGGCCGGCCCAGGAACAGGTTTTCCGTCTCATACCCGGCTTGGAAAAGGCCGAGTTCGCGCGTTTCGGGGCCATTCACCGCAACACCTATCTCGACGCCCCCAGAGCGCTTGATGAATACCAGCGGATTGCGGACCACCCCCGATTTTGGGTGGCCGGACAGATGTCCGGGGTGGAAGGGTATGTGGAATCGGCGGCCCAGGGCCTCTGGGTGGGGGAAAACGCGGCCCGGACGGTGTTGGGACGGCCCCTGGTCACCCCCCCGGCCAGCACCGCCCTGGGCGCCCTCCTGGGGCATTTGACCGATGTCGGTGACGGGAAGCGGGACTTCGCCCCGTCCAACATCAATTACGGCCTCTTCAGCCCGCCGCCGCCGGACGTGCCCAAATCCCGCCGCAAACAGTGGCTCTTGGAGACCGCCCGGCGGGATTTCGAAAATTTCAGGAGCGCCATCGGGCGGCCATGAGCCCGCCGCCCCAACAGGGCTCATCTCAATGGCAATAAGGAGCGTCATGATCAAAAAGAGCGTCATGAGCGGACCGGCGAGCCGTTTGCTCGCCCTGTCGCTGCTGGCGGCGGGAACCTTGATTCTCGTCGGATTTTTCAGCGGACCGGCCCTGGCCTCGGCCCCGGGAAAGCTGCCCCCCGGTTTGACGGTGGGTTCCATCACCGGACCAGGGCAGGAACTGCTCACCAAGGCCTTGCGCAGACACGGCGGCGGCGGGTCGGGCCAGGCGGTTTTAAGCGGCCGGGTGAGCCTGGCCCAACAGGTGGCTGGGGAGCGGGAAAATGTGCCCGTGGAGCGCCGGACCGGGGCGGCCCCCCACCCGGTCTACGAACCGGACCCTTTTACCCACCGCCTCTGGCTGACCGAGGAGACGCCCACGTCCACCAAGGTGGAGGCCTATGATCTGGAACGTTTCACCGGCCGCCTGGTTTTCGACTGGCAAGTGGCCGCCGTCAACGGCGGCGAGGTGCTGGACAGCGGCCGGGTGGCTTTGGATCTGGACCGCACCCGGGGCGGTTATCTGGCCGACCAGGGCCTGACCGAACCTTTGAAGGGCTCCCGTTCCCTCAAGGCCAAATCCGAAGAGCGGCTGATGGAGGAGGTGGTGCGTCTTTTGGCCCTGGATCTGGGGCGCTACCCAAGCGCCTCGGAGATCGAGGTGGGCCGGGACCCTTTGAGCCATAAGGCCAAGAGCCTGGCGGCCGCCGGCGACTGGGAAGGGGCCAGAGTGTTATGGCTCGACCTGTTGAACCAAAACCCTGAATATGCCCCGCCTTTGTATAATATGGGCCTGTATTGGGAACGGAAAAAGAACCCCGAAGAGGCCTGGCGCCGGTATAAAGCCGCTTTTGTCAGTGACGCCAGCGCCAGGCACCGGGAAGCCCTCACCCGCCTCACCGAGACTCTGTCTCGGGCCGGCCGGCTGCCCGGCCGAAATTCCGACCAAGATTGAGCCGCCCCCGGGTCTCCCCCGTATTTTGACGAGACCCGGGCTTTGGCCGCTTTCCCGCCTTTTTCGTCCAGACGATTTCCGCTTTGAAAAACATTCTTCGACCACCAGGCCCGGGGCTAAATCCCGGGCCGGAAAGTGATGAGTATGCTGCAATCAAGCACCGTCGATTTTGGGCGCAAGGTTATTCACCTGGCCGGTCTGGCCCCCCTGTTCTTTCTGCTCCTGGGCTGGCTCACCGGCCGGGTCGACCTGTCAAGACCGGGCCCGATTTTTGGCCTGTGCGGGATCATGGCCCTGAGTTTTCTCCTCCTGACCCTGACCGTCACCCCGGCCGCCAAGATTTTGAAAACCCCGTCGCTGATCAAGCTGCGCCGGCCCTGCGGCCTGTGGTCCTTCACCTGGGCCGCCGCGCACGCCGGCATTTTTCTGATCGTTTTCATGCGGCTTGATTTGGCCCGGGTGATCCAGGCGGTCCAGAACCGTCCCTTCATTTTTCTGGGGCAATTGGCTTTTCTGATTCTCCTCACCCTGGCCCTCACCTCGAGCAAGCGGGCCATGGGCGTTCTGGGCCGCAACTGGCGCCGGCTGCACCGGCTGATCTACCTGGCCATCATACTGGTCTGCACCCATTTCTGGCTGGCCGAGTCGGAGTCGTCCGCGCCCAAGGCGGCCGCTGTTTTCGCCGCCTTCCTCCTTCTGTTCCGCGCGCGGGAGGCGCTGCGCAAAAGCTGATTTGAGGGTAGCAAACGGAAAAGGGGGCCGTGGCCCCCCCCTTTTCCGTTTGGTCAGAAATGGTCAGTTCTCAATGAAAGGTTTCAGCTTGCGGCTGCGGCTGGGATGGCGCAGCTTGCGCAGGGCCTTGGCCTCGATCTGGCGAATGCGTTCGCGGGTGACCTCAAAGTCGCGGCCCACTTCCTCGAGGGTGTGGTCGGCCTTTTCGCCGATGCCGAACCGCAGGCGCAGCACTTTTTCCTCGCGCGGGGTCAGGGGGGCCAGCACCTTGCGGGTCTGCTCGGCCAGGTTGAGGCTGATGACCGCGTCGGCCGGGCTGACGATGCGGCGGTCTTCGATGAAGTCGCCTAAGTAACTGTCCTCATCCTCGCCGATGGGGGTTTCGAGGGAAATGGGCTCCTTGGCGATTTTCAAAACCTTGCGCACCTTGTCCAGGGGCAGTTCCATCTTGTCGGCGATTTCCTCGGGGGTGGGCTCGCGGCCCAGTTCCTGCACCAGATAGCGGGAGGTGCGGATAAGCTTGTTGATGGTTTCGATCATGTGCACGGGGATGCGGATGGTGCGGGCCTGATCGGCGATGGCCCTGGTGATGGCCTGGCGGATCCACCAGGTGGCGTAGGTGGAAAACTTGTAGCCGCGCTGGTATTCGAACTTATCGACGGCCTTCATCAGGCCGATGTTGCCTTCCTGGATGAGGTCCAGAAACTGGAGACCCCGGTTGGTGTATTTCTTGGCGATGGACACCACCAGCCGCAGGTTGGCCTCGATCAGTTCCTTTTTGGCGTCGCTGGCCAAGGCTTCGCCGCCTTCCACGGATCTGAGGATTTTGGCCAGATCCTTGGCCTTCATCTTCAGTTCCTCTTCCAGGCTTTTGGCCCGCAGGACGTGTTCCGTGACTTTTTGCCCCACTTCCTGCACCTGTTCCGGAGTCAGTTTGACCGACCGGCAGGCCTTGGCGTGGCCTTTGGGGTCTTTTTTGACCGCCATGCAAAATTTTTTCAGTTCGGTCAGGTTGGGCACATTGAAGTGGGACAGGGCCGACTCCACCACTTTTTGGCAGGTGGTGAATTCGTTGTCCCAGGTCTTCAGGCGGGAGACCATGGCGTCATAGTGGTTCTGGTCCAGGCGGAGGCTGCGGAACAGCTCGGCGATATCCATTTTGCGCTTGACCAGGTCGGCCTGCATTTTGGCCTGTTTGGCTTTGTCGGCGGTCTTCTTGTCCGCGGCCACCCGGCGCTGCTGGCGGGCGTAGTTCTGGGCCTTGCGCTCGATTTCCTTGATCAGGGTGATGATCTGGTCGCGGCGCTGGGGGGATTCTATATAGTTTTCCTCCTCTTCGTCGGCGTCCTTGACCACTTCCTTGAGGCGGATTTCGTCGGCTTCCAGTTTTTTGCGCAGTTCGCCGATCTCCTCAAACCCCACCGTGGTTTCCAAAATGGCGGTAATAACCAGCTGTTCGCCGCGTTCTATGCGCTTGGCGATTTCCACTTCGCCTTCGCGGGTCAACAGGGCCACCTGGCCCATCTCCCGCAGATACATTTTCACCGGATCAGTGACCCGGGTGTCGGCTTCGGCTTCAAAGTTGAGGTCGGGTTCGCGGTCCTCCTGGTTCTTGAGGTCCTCGAATTTCTTCGAGCCCTTGACCAGTTCCACGTCCTCGACGTTGGGCAGATCTATGTCGTCAAAAAAAGCCATTACGTCTTCAATATTGTCACTGTCGTCCAGAGAGGACAGCGATTCGGTCAAATCGTCATAACTGAGGTTTTCCTTGTCTTTGCCCATGGATATGATGTCGCGCATTTTGAAGGGGTCTCGGGCCATAGAGGTACTGCTCCTTAAGGGATCAGACAGGGTATGATACAATAATAAGATCGGCCGCGCCGGACGCAACCATTACCGGAAAAAAAATCCGGATTCGGAGGGGCCGGGCCGGGTTGGTAAAAAAGCCGTGGTCTCCCCGCCAAGGGGAAGAGACGGCCTTTGTTTTTGCGTGTGCGGCTTTTGGGGTGTTTCGGCCGCAACTATTAGCGTTTTCGTGAATGTTCTTCACGAAATTATTTATTCTATCACTCTTGGGGCGGATTGTAAAGGGGTTTTTGAAAAAAAACGGCGAATCTTGGCCGGGCCTGAAGGGTGCGGCTTGGGGGGGGTCAGTCGAAGCTTGGGGCTTGGCCGGTCCGCTCCCTGTATTTCTTTTTGACAGTTATATTCGTAATCGCCGCTGAAGGGGATCGTATCAGGTCGGAGTCGGTGAGGGCCACGGCGATATCCCAAGTGGGATCGTCCGGACGAAGTAGGTATTCGGTGCCACTGGCCCGCTGGGGCGGCGGCAGATGGTACGCCTCGCCGAAAGCTTTCAGAAAAGGCCCGGCCGGTGACCCGCTCATCTTGAAAAGCGGCTCCAAGACCGAACCCGTGAACTCCATTTGCTGCAAGAGGCTGCTCTCATAGTCAAAATTGGCCAGCGCCAGGGAGTAAAACCCGGATACGTGAAAAATGGCCTCATATATCATCGTATCGTCGAGCTCCACATTTTTTTCCCGCATCTCATTGATCGTTTGAAGCAGACCGGCCAAAGAGGCCCCGTCAGCGCCCACCGCGGTTTTCGGGTCTTTATAGGTCAGGGCGTAGAGCGTAACCGGCGGCCCATGGCCGGAGATATAACAGATTTTTTCCACGAAAGGGAAATTGCGTTTGGCGGCTTTCAGAAACTCGGTTTCGTTCATGCCCATTTGAAAGCCTTTGATCTTGGGACCCACCAGGTCAGGCGGGGCCAGCGGGTCGACCTGGATCCGGAGTTCGGGTTTTGGGCCGGGCTTCGGGGGCGGCGGGGATGTACCGTCGACGATCTTCCCTGAAGTTATGAATTCGGCGCTCATACATTCGGCGCCGAATTCATTCCAGAATTGGAACAACTCGTAGTTCACCGAAACCCGATTGCCTTTTTGCCCGAAATATTTATTCGCGTCGTCTTCGCCCCACAGAAAATCAAGCTCCCGGCCATTGTCCAAGGTGATGAAGACATGGCAGAAGTCGAGGCATTCCACGCCTTGGTAGAGGCCCTCGACTGTGCCCGTGTCCAGCACTTTTTCAGGGCACTTGGGTTGCGGACCGGCCAAAGCGGAGCCGGACCAGAGGAAAAACACGATCAAGCCGAGAAGACTTTTGGGCGTCATTTTCACCTCC
>JAVBTP010000032.1:0-10893 GCA_031556115.1 Candidatus Adiutricaceae bacterium | reverse complement strand
GACTACCGCACCTATGACACTCCGCGCCTGCCTCAGTTCGACCCGGTGCTGCCGCCGATTGCGGCGGAGGTCCGGTCCCGGCCCTCGCCCTACCCGCGCGGCGACCGGCGGGCTCTTTTGGAAAATGTGCGCGACTCGGGGCGGATCCATTTTTGCGACACCACCTGCCGTGACGTCACCCAGTCCAACAGCTCCAACCGTTTCCGCCTGGCCGAGGACCGCCTGGTGGGCCCCTATCTGGACAACTGCGGCCTCTTCTCCCTGGAAACCGGCGGCGGGGCCCACTTCCACGTGGCCATGCTGGCCAACATGACCTACCCCTTCACCGAGGCGGCCAAGTGGAACGAGTTCGCCCCGAAAACCATGAAACAGATCCTCATCCGCTCCACCAACGTCCTGGGCTACAAGCCCCAGCCGGCGGGGCTGATGGAGCTGACGGGAGAACTGATCTGCCGCCACTTCCACGTGGTGCGCTGCTTCGACTTCCTCAACCACGCGGAAAACATGCGGCCCTTCGCCCGGGTGGTCATGGCCCACCAGGACGTCCTGTTCGAGCCGGCCCTTTCGTTAAGCTGGGGGGCGGGCTTCACCGTGGAGCATTACCTGGAGGCGGCCGAAGCTTTGCTGAAAATGGTGGCCGAGGCCTCGGGCCTCACCCCTTCGGCCGTCACCCGGGAAATGGCTTTGGGCCTGAAGGACATGGCCGGGGTCTGCCCGCCGCGCTTCATCGGCGAACTGGTCAAGGCCCTGAAAAAACGCTGGCCGGAACTGGTTCTCCATTACCACCGCCACTACACCGACGGCCTGTTCGTCCCCAGCGTGGGGGCCGCGGCCCAAGCCGGGGCCGAGATCGTGGACGCCGCCCTGGGGGCCTCGGTGCGGAGCTACGGCCAGGGCGATCTCTTGGCCACCGGCGCCTTCCTCGAGGAGGAACTGAACCTGCCGGTGGCCATGGACCGGGATATGGTCCGCCAGGCCAACTTTGTCCTCAAGCAGATCATGCCCTACTATGACCGCTACGTGGCCCCGTATTTCCAGGGCATCGACCACGACGTGGTCCGCCACGGCCTCCCCGGAGGGGCCACCTCGTCCTCGCAGGAAGGGGCCATGAAACAGGGCTATATCAAGCTCTTGCCCTATATGCTGCGCTTTCTGGCCGGCGCCCGGCGCATCGTCCGCTATCACGACGTCACTCCCGGCTCCCAGATCACCTGGAACACGGCTTTTCTGGGCGTCACCGCCGCCTATAACCGGGGCGGTCTCCAGGCGGTGGAACATCTTCTGGACGTTCTGGAACGGGTGGCCGAAACCCCGGAGGATCAACTGGACGACGAACTGAAGTCCGAACGCCTGATCATCTATCGGGACTGCAATGACGCGTTCCGCGACCTCCTGCTGGGCCGCTTCGGCCGCCTGCCCCTGGGCTTCCCCCCGGATTGGGTCTACCGGAGCGCGTTTGGCGAAACGGGCTGGGAAGAGGCCCTGGCCAACCGCACTACGGATTCCCCCCTCGGGCATCTGGAGGAGCTGGACCTCAAGGCCGAAACCGCCGCCCTGCGGGAGGCCATCGGCCGGCCGCCCACCGAGGACGAACTGGTCATGTATCTCAACCAGCCGGCCGACGCCTTGAAGACTATTCGCTTCCGCCAGAATTTCGGCAATCCCAACAACCTGCCGCTGGACGTCTGGTTCGAGGGGCTGGAAGTGGGCCGGCACATGCACTTCACCGACACCGCCGGCAAGCCCCACGAAATGGTTCTGCGGGTCATCGAGCCGGTTGACGGCCACGGGATGGTCAATGTCCGCTATGTGCTGGATTCGGAAATCATGCGCACGGAAGTGTCCGTCAGGCCGCCCAGCGGCGCGGCCGCGGGCAAGGGCGGCCCGGTCATGGCCCAGAGCGACAACCCCTTCCACCTGGCCGCCCCCTCCAACGGCGACCTGTGGGTCATGTATGTCCAGCCCGGCGACGTGGTTTCCGCCGGTCAGGAGATCTTTAACATCTCCATCATGAAACAGGAAAAGGCGGTCAACGCCCCGGTGGACGGGGTGGTGAAAAAAGTCCTGAAGCGGGCCGATTTCAAAACCACCAAGCAGATGGTGCCGGTGCGGGCCGGCGAACTGATCGTGGAACTGGCCCCCTTGCCCCATTTCTGCAACTCCTGCCGCAAGCCCCTGCCGATCGCCGATTTGTCCTATTGCCCCTATTGCGGGGCCGAAGTGCACGGCTGAGCCATATCCTGGCCCTGAAACCAAAGCCGCCTGGAAAATTCCAGGCGGCTTTCCCGTGTTTGGCGATTTCCTCGCTGAGAGGAAGCGGGCCCGGCTTCATAAGGCCCGCACCAGCCGGCCGAGGGCGGCCCTGGTCTTTTCCAAACTGCTTCGGCAGGCCGAGAGCAGTTCGGCGTTCAAAATCCCTTCTTTCAGCCCGGCTTCCAACTCCGCGATGCGCCCATGGAAATCGGACAGGGAAAGGTTGCCGCTGACGCCTTTCAGGGTGTGGGCCGCCCGGCCGGCCCCAGCCAGATCGTTCTTTTCCAGCCGGTCCAGCAAGTCGTCGAAACTGGCTGTTTGGAGAAACCGGGCCAGGAGAGTTTTGTAGAAATCGGCATCCCCGCCCAGGCGTTCCAGGGCGCCTTCCACATCCACCAGCTTCTTATCCGCGGACGTATCCCCGTCAGGAGGGCCGGCCGTCACCTCCGGGTGGCCGGGCGCGGAGAATTGCTTTCCAGGGCCGGGGGCGGCCTCTGGGGCGGCTCCGGCCGCCGCCGGCGGAGCGGCCGGGCTTTCGTCCCCGCCTTCGGGTTCCCGGATGGGCCGCCGGTCGAAATAATGGCGCAGCTTGCTGAAAAGCGTGTCGAAATTCAGCGGCTTGGTCAGGTGATCGTCCATGCCGGACGCGAGGCTCTTTTCCACGTCCTCGGAGAAGGCGTTGGCGGTCATGGCCAGGATCGGCACTTTTTGAGCCCAGTCGAAAGGCAGCCGCCGGATTTGCCGGGTGGCCTCGTAGCCGTCCATCTCCGGCATGTTGACGTCCATGAGTATCAAATCATAAAGCTCGGGACGGTGCCGAAACATGTTCAGCGCCACCTGGCCGTTGGGGGCGCTGGACAGGCGCACTCCGGTGTCCTCCAGGGCCTGTTCGACGATCTCGCGATTGATTTCCACGTCCTCGGCCAAAAGGAGGTGACGTCCGGCAAAGCAATGGCGGTGTGTTTCGCGAAAGCTGGCCGGTTGATCCGCAACCCCCAGGGCTTCCCGAACGGCGGCGGAGACGGCGGCCGCGAACAGGGGCTTGGACAGATAGGCCGCGGCCCCGCGTTTTCTGAGGGCTTTTTTTATGTCGCCCCATTGGGCGATGGGGCAGCTGATGACCAGGGCCGCGTCGGAAATATCCTTGATGCCGTCACACAGGCTGAGGCCCTGGGCCAGGCCGGAATCCCAGTCGAGCACGACGAGGTGGAACTCCTCCCCGGACTGTTTGGCCCGGTGGAGCGCGGCCAGCGCCTGGCCCGCGTCGGCCGCGGTTTCGGACCGGAAGCCGAGACTGGCCATGATTTCAGAAAAGTACGCCCGGTCCTCGGCCGACTGGTCCAGCATCAGGATTTTCAGGCCGGCCGGATCCGCGTCCCGCGGAAGGTTCCGGGCAGATTCCGGAGGGGCGGCCCGGTCCAGGACCGCCTGGAAGGTGAAGACGCTGCCGTGCCCTTCACGGCTGGCCACGGTGATGTCGCCGCCCATCATCCGCACCAGGCTGCGGGAAATGGCCAAGCCCAGACCGGTGCCGCCGAATTTGCGGGATATGCCGCTGTCGGCCTGCACGAAGGATTCAAACAGAGAGTCCCGCTGGTCCCTGGAAATGCCGATGCCGGTGTCGGCCACTTGCGCTTCCAGCCGGGCTTGCCCCTCGCCGGCGGGGCGCACCCGAACCGTGAGGCTGACGGTGCCGAACTCGGGAGTGAATTTGACCGCGTTGGACAACAGATTGGTGATGACCTGCGAGAGACGCATTTCGTCGCCGTCAAAAAAGCCGGGGGCGACCGGGTCGAGGCGTATGGTCAGTTGCTGCCGCTTCTCCTCGGATCGGCTGGAAATGACGTTGGCGATGTCCATCAGCATCTTTTCCAGATCGAAGGGCGCCCGGGACAGTTCCATCTTGTTGGCCTCGATTTTGGCCATGTCGAGAACGTCGTTGACCAGCCCCAGGAGCTGCTTGGAGGATGAATCGATTTTCCGGATACACGCGTGGGTCCGGGCCGGATCGGAGGAGCCGGAGGCCAGGCGGGTCATGCCGATGATGGCGTTGATGGGGGTTCTGATCTCATGGCTCATGTGGGACAGGAAATCGCTCTTGGCCCGGCTGGTTTTTTCGGCCTGGGCCTTGGCTTCCTCCAGATCCCGCCTGATGGCCTTTTCCGCCGTGATGTCCACCGAGTGTTGCAGGTGGACCTGGCGGCCGCCGAGCCATTCGATGACGGTGTCGGTGTTTTTGTAATATCTGCTGGTGGCCGTATTGTGCTCCTCCCAGACGATGGGCCGGCCCGGGTCGCGGGCCAATTGGGGGGAGGGGCAGAAGGAGCAGCGTTCCGTCATGCCTTCCTGAAGCACCCGCCAGCACTTTTGGCCGGTGACGTCCGTCCGGAGGCCGAATTCCCGGGACATTTTTTTATTGATAAACAGGATGTCGTCATTTTCCAGGTCGGAAACATAGATGTTGGCGTCCAGGTTATCCAGGATGCGGGTGAGGGTCTTTTCGTGGCCGAGCAGGGATTCGTGGATGAATAAATTGCGAAAAGCGAGGCAAATCAAGGGATACATCAACCGCAGCCGCGCCTGGATGAGGGCCGCCCCTGTTTCGCTGAAGTCGCCGTCGACCCAGAGGGCGCCCAGGGCCTGGCCCCCTGGGTGAACGGGAAGAAAGACGGGATACTTCATACGGAAGCGGCGTTTTTCCTCTTCGCTCAACGCGGCCAGCAATTCGCCGCCGGCCAGGATCGCCGCTCCGGCGGCGGTCAGGCGCCGGGCGAAGTCGGTGATCTGGGTTTCGCCGCGACAATCCCCGCATGAATCCCCCTTGTCGCAAAAAACCTTGGCCTCCCCGCCGGTGGAAAAAACCACGGAACCGACTTTGTCCGCGCGCAAAAGGCTTTTGAGGTGGCGCAGCACCGCCGGAATGGTTTTGCCCTGGTCCGCCTCCTCGGCTAAAAGGGCGGCCAGTCCATTGACAATTTCCAGTGATTGAGGCAAATCGGCGTGGCGCATGGCGACGTTCCTTTTTAATTGTTTTTAATAAATTTATTTGGCCATTATACCATAGATAAACCTGCCCGGCGGCTGAAAATATCGGTCGCATATTGTTTTTCGGCGAGGTCAGGAGAGGGGCAGGTTGATGGGCCGTTCCAGGTGCTGGCGGAGCCAGGCACTGTTTTCGGCCAGGGCTTTCCGCCCCAGAAAGGTGACGACCGCCCGCTCGGGCCAGCGGCCCTCCTCCAAAAGCGCCTGGGCGCGGGCGAAAAGCCGTTCGCTGTCGCGATAGCGTTTGGCGTTTTCAGCGTGGGCCGAGAGCTTCAGATAGCCGACCAGAAATCCGCCGGTCCCGAGGGACACCACTCCGCCCACCGAGAGCAGAAAAGTCAAAGCCGGGGAAAGAGGCGTCTGGGGCAGGATCAGGGCCGCGGACGCCAGCCCCGAACCGGCCAGGACCAGGGTCAGCCATTTTTGGTCATCCCCCACCTGGCTGGAGAGGCGGTGATACGTCTCCCAGGCCGCCACGAAAATGATCAGCGACAGGAACAAGATGAGAAGAAATTGGCCTTCCAGGTGGTGGACATCCGCTGAAACTTGCAGGAATTTGCCAAAAAGAACCCAGACGCTGCCCAGGGACAAGGTGATGATGGCCGGCCACAGGCAGCGGTTTTTGTTTTTCAGCGAAGCCGCGCTCTTTTTTCGAAAAAAATCCCGCTGCCGGCCCAACCACAGTTCCCGGGCCAGCCGGCGGCGGGGAAAGGCGGCTTCGGGCGCCTCTTCCGGGGGGGGCTCGAATTCGGTGTAGGCCAGGGCCAGGCGCAGCCAGCGGGTTTCGCCGAAATCCTCGACCCGTTCTCCGGAAAAACTTTCCCGGGCCACCGATTGATCCACCCCGAAAATCCGCCAGTAAAACCGCACCCGCCAGGCCTCGGCCAGGCCGCGATAGCTTAGATGTTTATTCTGCCATCCCCCCAGGTGGGCCTGGGCGTAGCCCAGCAAAACCAGAACGGTCATGAGGCTGCTGACGAGGATGAACGGCCAGAGAACGCCCTCCGGCACGAAGAAATTGACCAGGCGATAGCCCTGGAAACTGAGCAAGGCCAGCCAGCCGCCGAGGAAAAGGAACTTGAGCCGCCCGCGCAGGCGGGCGGCCCAGCGGTTGGCCAGGGCGCCGGTCTGGTCTTGCAGGGCCTGAATCAGCCGTTCCGCCTCGGTGAGGTCCGCCGCCTGTTCCTTGGGCCAGAGATCCTCGTTGAGCTCCCGGTCATCCAGGCCGCCCAGGCCGCGGTTAAACTCCTCCAGGCGTTTCATGGTCATTTTGAACAGTTCGAGAGCGTCTCCGGGTTCGGCCGGCGTCAGCGCGGCCACCGTGCCCGGCGGCGTGGCCCGGCCGGCCGGCGCCTCCGCCTCCGTCAGGCGGGGCGTATGGATGTGGATCACCGGGTGCCCGATGGAGGAGAGGAGTTCCGCTTTCAGGCCGGGCCGGGGTTCGGGCTGGCCCGTGAGCTGCCGCCGGACCACCTGGGCGGTGCCCCCGGTTTTTTCCCCGGGCGAACCATCCCACAGGGCCAGCAGGATATGGCTGTGTTCCACCAGAAAAGACCCCAAGGCCGCATAGCAGTGGGGCTCTTGGCGGTAGTCCGGCTCCGGCCCCTCTTCGGCCGGGGGCGGGGTCGGGATGAGGAAGACGCTTTCCGCCCGGGCCAGCAGGGTATCGAACTCGGGAGTTTCCCGCCCGAACGTCGCGCGATAGGCGGCCGGTTCCAGAGGCAGGGGAACGGCCAGCCGGCCGCTCCCGGTGGCCAGAAAAACCTCGGCCGCCAGGCGGTCGGCTCCTTCGGCCAGGGCGGACAAAAGCATCAGGGGCGTGTGGGGGCATCGGGCCCTGAGATCGCCCAAGACGCGCCCCAGGGCCTCTTTCAGGGCCGGGACGTCCTCCGGCCGCACATCGCGGTGGCCGGTCACGCCGATGACCAGGGGGAGGAGCCGGCGGCCGGCCTTGGGGGCGGCCGCCGGCCGCCGGCCGCGCCAAGCCGCGGAAGCGGCGGCCAGCCGCTTCAGCCGGCCTTGTTCCGCCAAGGCTTCGCTCCAGTCCCGGCTCTGGATTTTGATCGGCCAAGGGGCTGACCTCGGGGGCCCCGTCGGGCCTGAATCAGGGTTGCGCATGGGTCACCGCCATGAGTCGTCATTGACGTTTGCGAGATGTTTATATTATTATAACTACTATTGACTCATAATGGTATCCCCCAATGCGGCCGGGTGATGGCCTGGCTTTTTTCGACCGTTGGGAAAAGGAGCTCCGCCATGCCCGAACTTCCGGCCGCTACCGCCCAGGGGCCCCCCGACACCACGTATAAATTCTACGCCTTCATCAGCTACAGCCACGCCGACGAGGCTTTTGTCAAAAAGCTACAGGACAAGATCGAGACGTACCAGCTGCCCAGTTCGCTGCAACGCCTGAAAGAGGGGTTGCCAAACAAGGTGTATCCCTTGTTCCGCGACGCCACCGATCTGCCGCCGGGGCGCCTGAGCGAGGAGATCCGCAAAAAGCTGGCCGATTCGAAATACCTGATCGTCATCTGCTCGCCCCACAGCGCCGGTTCCTACTGGGTCAATCAGGAAATCGCCGAGTTCCGCCGCCTGGGCCGTCCGGAGCGGATCATACCGGTCATCATCGACGGCGAGGTCAACGCCGTGGGGCCGGGCGGCGTCCCCGATCCGAAGCGGGAGTGTTTTCCCTCCCTTTTGCTGGACGAGGTCCGGCGGGGAGCCGAGGGCCAGCTCCTGGGGGTCTCGGTACCCAAAGACGGGCCCCGCAAAGCCATCCTCAAAGTGATCGCCAAAATGCTGGAGCTCGACCCGGACGACCTGATCGCCCGCGACCAGATTCGGGAGCGGAAGCGGCGGGTCGTCCGCCTGGCCGCGGCCGCGGCCCTGGTCCTGCTGGTCGGCGGCGGCTCCGGGTATTACTGGGACTACACCCGGGAAAAGGTGAGCTACTTCGCCGATTATGCGGAACAGTGGGGCCTGCCCCAGGGCCTTTTTCCGTTAAAGGAAAAGGAGGCGGCCCGGAGCGACGGCCACTACCGCTTTATTTCCCAGCGCCGCAAGCTCATGGAGGTGGCCCACGTGGCGGCCGACGGCCGGCCCGTTCCCCAGAAAAATCCGGAATTCGTCGACCGCCCGGCCATTCAGCGGTTCACCTATGCCGACCAGACCGGCCGCCTCCTCAACGCCGACTACCTGGATCAATACGGCGGCCTCAAGGTCCGGCTGGTTTTCAGCGGCAACAACTATACGGCCATCGACTTCAAGCGGGCCGGCGAGGAGAACGAGACCCTCCAGGCCTGGCTCGCGGCCCAGACCACCTCGGCCGGCGGCGGGCAGTTCGGTTTTCAGGACCCGGGGGCGGCCCGCGGCCAGGTGCAGCGCTGGCGGGTGACCCGCGACCACAACGGGCGCATGGTCAAGATCGAAGATAAACAAATGGAGAGCGTCCGGCCGGCCAAGGACCAGGACGGCGTCTACGGGCAGGCCCTGACTTTGGATGAACTGGGCCGGGTGGTCAAAAGGCTGTATCTCGACCTGGAGGGGCGTAACTTCACCACCCAGGTCGGTGTGGCCGGCAAGCTCTATCAATATGACGGCCCGCACCTGGTGGAGGTCACCAACATCGACGCCCAGGGCGCTCCGGTTTTCGACGATCAAAAGCGCATGATCACGGTCTCGGGGTTTGACCCCGAGGGGCGGTGCGTCGAGCGGCAATCCCTGAACCGGGACCGGGTTCTGTATCCCGACGTACGCGGGGTGGCCAAGACCACCTGGCAATACGACCGGGCCGGCCGCGTGGTGGAGGAAGCCTATTTCGGCATTGATGGCCGGCCGTGGGAACTGGCCGAGGGGTATGCCGGCTGGCGGATGACCCGTGACGGCCCGCGCCGCGAAAAAACTTTTTTCAACCGCGACGGCGAGACGGCCGCCGACCGCCACGGGGTGGCCCTGATCGCGGAAACGGTCGATGACCTGGGCCGCCCTGTGAATATCGCCCACTTCGGCCCGGCCGCCGAGCCGGTCTCCGGGCCGGATGGTTTTTTTCGGGTCACCCGAGCCTACGGCCCCCACGGCCACGTAATTGAAGAGGCTTTCTTCGGGGTGGACGATAAACCGGCGGCCAGCCGTCAGGGCGTGGCCCGGATCACTCGGGTTTTCAACGAATTCGGCGCCGTCAAGGAAGAAGCCTTTTGGGGGCCGGACGGCCAACCGGCGCTGAACCAGGACGGCGCGGCCAGGGTGGTCACCGGTTATGACGATCGGGGCGCGGCCGAGACGGTCACCCATTACGGTCTTGACGGGCAAAAGACTTTGAACCGCCAGGGCTACGCCCAGTTGAAACTTACAACCGACGCGCAGGGCAAGCCTTTGAGCCTGAGCTTTTTCGGGGTGGATGGCCGGCCCGTCGAGTCACTTTTCGGCTATGCCAAAAGCGAGATGACCTGGAACGAACGGAATCTCCTGACGGAAACCAGATTTTTCGATGCCGAAGGCCGGTTGACCGACCCCATCGGCTACGGCTGGGGCGGCCTTGTCACGGAATATGATGAAGAGGGCCGGGACACGGGCACGGCCATCATCGACCTCGAGGGCCGGGTTTCAACCATTACCTCTCGATCCGAACCCACTCCCCCGGCCACCACTGAGGTTCTCGACGACCGGGCCATCGTCATCAAGCCCCAGTTCGCCGATTTCGGCGTATTTTCCGGATCGGCGGACCTCGAAATGACGGTATATAACCTCACGGACAAGGACGTGCTTCTCAGCCGGGCCCAAAGTGATGTGGCCGGCCTGACCGCCACTTTCCCCCAAGGCCGGGTGGTCCCGGCCAAGGGCTCGGTGCCGCTGAAGATTTCCCTGACGCCGCCGGGGGGGGCCAGCGGGCGGCTGGACGGCGGGACCATTGCCCTGGCCGCCGCCCTGCCCGGTGAACCGCCCCACATTATCGCCGCTCTGGGGCAGTTCAACCCCGGCCTCCCGCCCGCGCCCGGGGCCGAAGGCCGGCCCATGGTTTCCCACCTGGTCAGTTTTAATCCGTAAAAGACGGGCGACGACCCTTTTGACTATTCCCAGCTCGTCACCACCCAGAACCGCGAATCCACGTTGGTCAACGACGACGGTTCCCGCAGCGTGACCCGCTATGACGACCGGGGGCGGGCGGTGGAAACCCGAAACATCGACGCCCGGGGCCGGGAGGAACAGGTGATGACCTTCACCTATGACGGTCAGGGCCGGCTGGTCGAGTCCGCCACGCGGAGGGCCGGGTCGGTGTTCACTTCCCACTACGGCCCTGACGGCCAAATCACCGAAAGCGTGGACGTCGGCGCCGACGGCACCCGGTCCACGACCAAACATATCGGCGACCAGACGGAAATCGTGGTCACCGATCCCGACGGCAAGGTGATTCTGGACAGCCGCGAACTCGAGAAGACATCGGCCCAGCCTCAATTCGACTGAATCCATGGGCTCTAATCGAAAAGCCGCCGCGATACGGCGGGTCGCGGCGGCGTTTTGAGTATAGCCCATTGATTAATTCGCATTGAGGGAGGGGCGTGGGAGTCTCCTGTTAGGGGGGTTCCAGGATCACCGTGCCGT
>JAVBTP010000225.1:0-2821 GCA_031556115.1 Candidatus Adiutricaceae bacterium | reverse complement strand
ATCACTGAGGGGCGGCGCCCCTGACCGAACGGCGCGAAAATCAATAAACGTTGAAATCAAAGTACTTGAGGTTGATGGCGTCATATTCGCCGTCCAGACGGAGATCGTCGATGGCTGTATTGATCCGGTCCCGCAGCGCCTCCGAACCTTTGGTCAGGACCATGCAGGAACCTTGCCCGATATGGACCGGATCCCCGATGATATCCAGATTGAGGCCCGCGTCGCTCTTGAGATAGGCGTAGCCGGGCAACCCGTCGATGAAACCGAGATCCGCCGACCGGTCGTTGACCGCTCCGATGATGTCCTCAAAGCCCCGGAGCGGAACCAGTTCAACGGAATCGCCATAGGTCTCGCGCAAATACTCCTCCTGGGTGGTGCCGGCCTGCACGGCTATCTTTTTACCCTTGACGGCTTCAGGGGTGATGCCGTCAAAAGTGCCGGGCAGGTCCAGAAAGAGGCTGCTGGAACGGAAATATTTGTTCGAAAAAATGACCCGCTTGGCCCGCTCCTCGGTAAAGGCGAAGCCGGCGCAGCCGACATCCAGCTTGCCGGCTTCCACCTGGGGGATGATCTCATCGAAAGGCACGGCCAGTATCTCGCAATCGATCTTCAGGCGGCCGCACACCGCTTTGGCGATATCCACATCAAAGCCGCCCAGGGCCCCGGTTTTCGCGTCGGTGTATGAAAAAGGCGGGTATTCGACGTCCACCGCCACTTTATAGACGCGGTCGGCGGCCCACGATGGGGAAGAGATCAGGATAAGGAAGAACCCAACGAGCCAGGTCTGTTTCATGATAACCCCTTTGCCGGAGCTGGCGAGGATCCGCGCGCGACCCTCCAGCGTTCGCCGGCGATATTTCAGACGTGTTGGAGCGCGGCGGCCTGAGCCGCCGGATCTGCGGGAATTCCCGCCGCCCGTCGGCGGCGTATTTCAAGTATAGAACAAATAAGCCGTTTGTCAAATAGCGGGCCGCCGGACCGCGGGTTCAGCCCTTCAGGGTTTTGCCGATGGAAAAGGCCCGTCCCACCGAGGCCCCGATCCGGTGATAGTCGCCGCCGACGTTAAAGATGAGGGGATCCACCTTGACCGGATCCAGGCCGCCGCCGGAAGCGGCTTCCAGCCCCTCCTCGGCCTTGACGTCGACAATGCGGCCCACGAACAAGGTGTGGCTGCCCAGTTCCAAGGTCTTGTACAGCTGGCACTCGATGACCACCGGGCATTCACCCACATACGGAGCGTTGACCAGATCGCTTTTCACGGGCGTCAAGCCGGCCCGGACGAATTTATCCTCGCGCCGGCCCGAGACCAGCCCGGCGTAATCGGCCGCCGCCGCCAGGCGGGAGCCGGGAATGCTGACGGTGAATGCCTGGCTGGCCATGATGGAGTCGAAAGTATAGCGCGGCGGTTGAATGGCCACCGCCAGGCAAGGGGGATCCGAACAGGCGATGCCGCCCCAGGCGGCGGTCATGATGTTGGGCCGGCCGGCCGAATCATAGGACCCCACCAGAAAAGCCGGCAGGGGAAAGGCCAGAGTGCGGGCGCCGAGGGATTTTTTCATGATCGACTCCTGGTCAGCATTGATGGTTTGCAGGGGATTCCGACCGGCCTTATTACTCCGGCCACAAAATAAGTCGTACCCGTGATTTCGCCAAAGCCCGAAATCACTGGACTTCCGCCGCCGAGAACCGATTTGGCCAACTGCCGGGTCAATAACCGTTTCGGCGGGCCAGGGCCAAAGTGACCAGACTGTCGGGTCGGTGGGGGGACCCGTCGTAACCGCCAAAAAGCTCGACCTCGGAAAAATTGCCGGCCAGAATGGCCAGCAGTTCATTTTTTACAATGGGGCGCAGGAAAATTTCGTTCTCATAAACCGGCCCGTTCTTGATTTCCAAAACAGTCCGGAAACGGAGCCCGTCAGCGCGCCAGTCGTAAAACCGGCGGAAAACGGTTTTCGGAGTCTCAATCAATGGCAGTTCCGACAGCCGGCTTTTGATGATGAAATCATAATTGAGAATCTGAAGGGCCCACCAGCCGCCCGGCCGCAGGATCCGGCCGGCGCCGGCCATGAACGTCTCCAGCTCATAAGAGCCCGTGAGGTGGACCAGGGTGTTGCCCAGGCAGACCAGGCCGTCGAATTGCCCGGCCGGGTATTTCAGGCCGATGGCCGCCATGTCCCCCACCTGATAGGTCAGGCCCGGCGCCTGGTGTTTGAGGCGGGCCAGGGCGATCATGTCCGGATCGAGGTCCAGGCCCACAATCTCCCGGTTCGGCTCGGACAGTAATTCGGTTTTGTTCCCCGTGCCGCAGCCCACATCCAAAATACGCGCGCACCCGTTCAGCCGCCGTTTCAAAAAATCCATCTCACCCGGGGCCAGGGCGAAAATCTCGTCAGAATCCCGGCTCAGTTCCTGATAAAAAGTCAGGGCCTCGCTCCCCGGCCACCGGCCGGCCGGCGGTCCGTTCCCCAAATGCCGCGCGCGGTTTCCATTGTTGGTGCCAAGTCGCATTCAATCAGGGATTGAATGCCCGTCGCCGGAATTTTTGAAAAACAGGAACCTGTTTTTCAAAAAACAGGCGGCCGGCCGAAAGCCGGCCGCCTGATGTTATTAACCCGGCAACTGACGACGTCGGTTCTCGGATGATAAAGTCCAGTGATTTCGGGCTTTGCCGAAATCACGGGTACGGCTTATTTTGTTGCCGGAGTAATAGGCCCGCTAATCGTCCCGCTCATGGCGGCGTCGATCGCGGCGGATCTGATTTTTCCAATCCGGCGAATCACCGTGCTTGCCCTTCTTCTTACCCCGGTGCACCTCCGGATCC
>JAVBTP010000271.1:0-5815 GCA_031556115.1 Candidatus Adiutricaceae bacterium | reverse complement strand
GGAACACATGCATCCCAGAAGGTATGAAACCCTGATCCTTTTGGCCCCCAATCTGCCCGCCGAGGAGTTGGACACCTTTAAAACCAAGGTCGACAACATCATGGGCGCCGGCAAGGGCCAGATGGTCCGTTTTGAGGATTGGGGCCGCCGCCGCCTGTCCTATCCGGTCCAGAAAGAACTGTATGGCCACTACCTGCTCTATGACTTCCAGGGCAGCCCTGAACTCGCCACCGAACTGGAACGGAATTTGAAGATCGACGAAAAGGTCTTCAATTATCTGACCTTGGTTCTGGACAAGAAGTTAACCGACGCCGACCTGGAAGCGGCCAAGGAAAAGCTCCTGGCCGAAGCGGCCCGGCGCGAGGCTGAAAAGGCCAAGGCCAAAGATGCCGCCGACGCGGGTTCCGTCGACGAATCCGACGATGACGACGACGCCGCCGGCTATGACGGCGACGACGAAGAGTAAGGAGTTCAACCATGTACGATAATCAGGACGACAAGAACCCCCGCCGCGGCCGGGGCAAGAAACGGCCCTTCCACCGTCGCAAGGTCTGCCGGTTTTGCGTTGAGCACATCAACGAAATCGATTACAAGGATCTGAAGACCCTGCGTAACTTCGTCACCGAGCGGGGCAAGATTGTCCCCCGCCGCATCAGCGGCAACTGCGCCAAGCACCAGCGTCTGCTGACCCAGACCATCATGCGGGCCCGGTTCATGGCCTTGTTGCCCTACACGGCCATGGTGCCGTCCAGCGGCCAGTATTGATGGGAGGATCTCATGGAAATCATTCTCATTAAAGATGTCGAAAATCTGGGGCTGGCCGGCCAGGTCATGAGTGTGGCCCCGGGCTATGCCCGCAACTTTCTTTTGCCCACCGGCGCGGCCCTCCCGGCCACCGAAGGCAACCTCAAGATGCTGGCCAAAAAGCGGGCCGAGTTCGAAGCCCGGGCCAAGGCCGAAAAGGACCAGGCCCAGGATCTGAAAAACAAAGTGGCCGCGGTCAAGCTGGTGTTCCGGCGCAAGACGGGTGAAAGAGGCAAGCTCTATGGCGCGGTCACGGCCATGGACCTGGCCGAGGCTCTGGCCGCCGCGGGGTTGAACATCGACCGCAAGCGCCTGCGTCTGGCCGAGCCCATCAAGACCATCGGCGATTTCGAAGTGCCGGTGCGCCTCCACGCCGAAGTGACGGGCGCCTTCAAGGTGACCGTGCTTCCGGACGACGGGTCCGAGGCCGCCGCCGAAGGCGCGGCCGCGAAGGCTGAGTAATCAGGCTTGACGATAGCCCCACTCCGGGATACAATCAAGAGGCCCGTTCGGTTGAACGGGCCTCTTTTTCAGTGGGAGTTCGCCGACGGTTCGGTCAGCGGTCTCCGCGAGGTTTGAAATACCCATGCCGCCCGACGACCACCGCCAACCTTTGACCGACACCCGACCCCACAGCCTGGAGGCCGAGCGCGCCCTCCTGGGGGCCATTTTGCTCGACGCCGCCGAGGCCCTGCCCCGGGTGCTGGAAACCAGGCTGATGGCCGACGACTTTTTCAAAGAAGGCCACGGCGAAATTTTTAAGGCCATCACCCATCTCTATGACCAGGGCGATCCGGTGGATCTCATCACCGTGTCCGAGGGCTTGAAAAAGCGCGGTTCCCTGGACCGGGCCGGGGGGGCGGCCTATCTTTCGGAACTGTATGACAGCGTGGGGGTGGCCGCCAACGTGGCCCGCTACGCCCGCATCGTCATCGACCGGGCCATTCTGCGGCGGCTGATCTCCATATCCGCGACCATTTCCGAGGAGTGCCAGGGCGCGCCCAAGGATGTGGATGACGTGCTGGACCGGGCCGAGGGGTCCATCTACAAGGTGCGGGACGAGAGGGGCACCCAGAGCCTCAAGCGCGTCCCCGACATGCTGGACGCGGCTTTCGCCCGCATCAACGCCCTCCACGACCGGGGCGAGGGGCTGACGGGCGTACCCACCGGCTTTGCCGAGCTCGATCGCCTCACCGGCGGTTTTCAGCGCTCCGACCTGATCATTCTGGCCGGCCGGCCCGCCATGGGCAAGACCGCCCTGGCCCTGAATTTAGCCCTGAACGCGGCCCTGCCCGGCCAGAGGCAGCAGCACAAGAACCTCCCGGGCGTGGCCGTGGCCATTTTCAGCCTGGAGATGGCCACCGAACAGCTTTTGCAGCGCCTGATGTGCCAGACCGGCCACCTGAATCTGGGCGACCTGCGCACCGGCCGCCTCCGGCCCGAGGATATTTCCAACCTCACCACGGCCATTACCCATTTGGAAAAGGCCGAGATTTTCATCGACGACACCCCCGCCATACGCGTTCTGGAGCTCCGGGCCAAGGCCCGGCGCCTCAAAAGCCAGCTCAACGGCCGGGGCGCGGAGTTGGGCCTGGTGATGGTGGATTACTTGCAGCTCATGCGCGGCAGCGAACGCACCGACAACCGCGAGCAGGAGATCAGCGAGATCAGCCGGGCTTTGAAGGGGCTGGCCAAGGAACTGAACGTGCCGGTCCTGGCCCTCTCCCAGCTCAACCGCCGGGCCGAGGACCGCCCCGACAAGCGGCCGCTGCTATCGGACCTGCGCGAGTCAGGGGCCATCGAGCAGGACGCGGACATCATCGCCTTCGTCTACCGCCCCGAGGTGTATAAGAAAGACGACGAAACCCTCCACGGCAAGGCCGAGATGATTATCGGCAAGCACCGCAACGGCCCCACCGGCGTGGTCAATCTCAGGTTCCGCCACGAATTCTCCAGCTTCGGGCCCGAAGACCCCATCGATGAGAGCAGCAAGCCGTTTAAAGTCCAGCTTCGCTGGTTTTTAAACGGCTTGCTGCTTTGCTTTAAATGGTTTTGCTCTAAGCGCTGGCGAAGGCTTTCCCCCCCAGTTCCGAAGTCAGCACCCCGCCGATGATGACGGCGGCCCCCAAGCCGGCCGTAAAACTTACCACCTCACCCAGCAAAATTGCCGCCGCCACCAGGGCCGTCACCGGTTCGGATTGAAAGCAGATTATGGCCTGGACGGGCGTGGTGTATTTTTGGCAGGCGGTCTGGATGAAAACCGTGGCCAGAGAGGCCCCCAGGGCGCAGAAGACCAGCCCGGCCCAGAACTGCCCGTTCGGGATCAGGGCCCGGCCCAGGTCCGGGTGGAGCGGAGGCAGAAGCCAGCCGGACTCAAAGACCAGGACAGCCAGGAGGGCCAGAGGCAAGGTCCCCAGGAACTGGAGAAAGAGTAGCTGGCCGGTGAAGTTCGGGTCGATCTCGCCCTCGGTAAAGATATTCATGTAAATTACGTACAAGGCCCATAAAGGGACGGACAGAGCGGCCAGCAGGTCGCCCACGTTCAGTCCTGTGAACCGGGGGTCCAGGAGTAGGTAGAGTCCGATCAGGGCCAGGACGATCCCGGCCAGGTTGTGGAGGCGCACTTTTTCCCGGAAAAGCAGAAAACAGGCCAGAGGTGTGGCCGGCAAGGTCAGGGCGATGATGAAAGCCGACCGGGAGACATCAGTGAAATTGACGCTGTAGGTCTGCAGAATACAACCGCCGCCCATGAGGCCGCCCAGAATCAGCCCTCTCCGGATCGTCCGGGGGGAGGCGCCTGTCAGGCGTCGGCCGAACAGGGCCGCAGTGACGGCTAGGGCCAGGCTGAAGCGCCCCAGCATAAACATGGCCGGAGGGGAATTATCCAGTCCCCAGCGGATGAAAATGAACGATAGCCCCCACAGAACCCCGACCCCGACAATGGCCGCGTCGGCCTGCCAGCGTTTCATAACATCCCCCCCAGTCCGCGATCCTGGATCGCGGACAAAAAAATACCGGGCGCCCGCCCTCGCTCATCTCTCATCATGCGGGCGCTAGCTTTTTTCGGCTTCGCCAACGGGCTGATTTTTTTCATGGCGTTAACACGCTTTAATCGCACATGCAACGACGCCGCCAGTCTAGCGGCGTCGTTATATAGGACGTTTAAGCGCACTTCTTGATCGCGGCGGCCATAATGCCATCAAGCTCCCTGATGGTTTCAGCGGGCAGCAACGGCTCCTGAGGGGCATCCGAAAGTATCTTTTTCACTTTCTCCGCCGCCCGATCAATCATTGTTTTCGGGTTCTTGACCCATTGAGACAGAAGGGGATAGGCCAAAAGGTCGCTGTGGTGCCGCTTTTCCTTGCGCAGGTATTTCAGGGTCAGCTTACTTGACACATACTCGCCTTTCTCCGCCGTGGCCTTTATGTCGTCGACAGCCAGGGTCTCATCACTGAAGTTTATGCCTTCCATGAATGTCTTCATATAGGACATTACGTCGTCAATGATGACCAGGGCCTCATGGCTGTAAAGATTAGCGGATTCCATGGACCCAGAGTTCGTCTGATAAGTGGCCCCGCACGCTATTCCCAGGAGAATGTCGGCCCCGTAGTCGTACATCATCTGATGGGGCTCGCACTCGCCGCCAAAAGTGGTATTGGCCACGCTGGGCAAGTTATAGAACCTGGCCATGCTGGCACCGGCGGCGTACAAGGCCATAATTTCCGGCCCATGGGAGATGCTGTTGCCGGTGCGCATATCCAGGGTCTGCATCAGCATGTAATACCATTGCCCCATGCCCGGGCACAGGGCTTGGCCAATGGTGATGGCGGCCAGATTTTCTGCGGTCATCTGGGTCAGGGAACCGGCCAGAGTGTAGGGGGCGCTTCCCCCCACCATAACAATGACCGGAGTCATGGCGCATATCCCGTATTCACCGCAGAGTATTATGCGGTCGATATCGTCGGACGGAAACCGCAATGGCGCTATGACGCAGGCGATACTGCTCACAATGGGCCTCTTTTTGAGGTTTTCCTTGCCGCCTACCGAAGCCGCGACCATATCCAGTTCATACTTGAGATGCTCACAGCTGGTGGGGAGAACCCAAGTGTGCTTGCTGGTGTTTTCCAGCATCATTTTAGTCGTGACTATATCATAGATCGCCGGATCAATATCCCGGGGAGTTTGCGCGGCCTGCGCGTGGATCTGAGGCAGGGCATTGACTAATCGAACCGAGTCAAGGGCGTCGGCCATGGTCAGAGGCCGGGATTCTCTGGACAGGATGTCATAGTAGAAAATCGGGCCAGCGGGGCCCCGAGCATAGGAATTTCCCTGTTTCATGATCATGTCGTACTGGGGGTCACGCCCGGCGAAGAGAAATTCCTTCGGCGCTCTGGTCAGCATTTTTTCCACCAGTTCAGGCGGGAAGTACACTCTTTTTTTATCATCCGAAACTCTGGCGCCCAGACCTGACAGGATTTCCTGAGCTTTGGCGTGTTCCAGGGCGACCCCGACCTGCTCCAGGACTTGTAAAGCCGCCTCATGGGTACGGCGCATTTGGTCATCGGTCAAAACGTTGTACATGGGAAACATTGTTTCTTCTCCTACTGGTTCAAATATGACAAGTTACGAAGGCCGGCGTCGGTTACTTGATACCGGTAACAGGGTTCCTGGTTTTCATCCCAAAAAGGTTCGATGCCGGCAATGAGGCCGACGGCCTTGATACACATCAGGTGCCACTTCATTTTGTCGAGGCTGAACTGGCCTTCCCCTTCGTACTCGGCTTTAAGCGCTTCATAGATCTCGCCGGGGGTCAGGGGCTGGCCCTGGTGCAGTCCGATGTACTGTAAAATTCTCAATCTTAGCGGCAGGGTGGCGGGCATTTCTTCCCCTCCTCAAACATTGCGCAGGGAAAACATCTCCCTGGGATTGAGTATGACCAGCAGGGAGCCGAACACGATGATGGCCGATCCGGACAACGACTGGATGGTTAATTCCTGGTCGGTAAAGAGTA
>JAVBTP010000230.1:0-3705 GCA_031556115.1 Candidatus Adiutricaceae bacterium | reverse complement strand
GCGGCAGGACCAATTCCAAAGAGATGAACGAGACATCCATCACCGCCAGGTCGAAAACCCGCCCCGGCAAACTTTCGGCCAGGTTTCGGGCATTCACCCCCTCCACCACCGTGACCCGCTCGTCCGAACGCACCTTGGGGTCCAAGAGGTTGCGGCCCACGTCCACCGCCGTCACCCGGGCCGCCCCATGCTGCAGAAGGCAGTCGGTGAAGCCGCCGGTGGAGGCCCCCACGTCCAGGACCTTCAGGCCGGTGGGGTTCAGGCCCAGATCGGCCAGGGCGCCGGACAGCTTGTCGCCGCCCCGGCTGACGAACCGGCGGCGGGGTTTAATCGTGAAAACCGTGTCTTCGGGCCAGGCCTCGCCGGCCTTGGCCACCACCCGTTCCCCGACCAAAACCTCGCCGGCCATGATCAGGGCCTGGGCCTGGCTGCGGCTGGCGGCCAGACCGGCGCGGTGAACCAGTTCGTCGGCCCGTTTTTTGTCCACTTTCAAGGCTGTACCCTATGAGGGAGGAAAACGCGGCCGCGCCCGAGGCGGCCCAATCGCTCGGAAAAATTCCTTCCCCGGTCCGCAACTGAAAAAAAATGCGCCGCCATTGTTTTAGCCTATAAAATTGTCATGAAGAAAGCAAGCAAATAACGGCGGCGAGAATCCCCCCACCCAGGCGGAGTGAGGCGTCGGATCGCCCGAATTGTCGCCGGATGTTCAGAAACCGATCGGCCGGAGCGGATCGCCGGCCTCGCCCGCTCGATTCCATCAAGCTCTCGCCCAAGTTCTTACTCATGGCCCGCGGAGCCGTGACCCGGTGAATTCTTCATCCCCTTCTGCCGGTTGAGTATATTGAGGAGGGCCTCGACGGCCGGCGAGACCCGCCGGGTCTTGCGTCTGATCAGGTGAAAGCGGCGGCCCCGCAGAAAGGGCAGCGGCATGACCACCAGGCCGGAGAGGTCGATCACGGGGGGCAAGAGATCGCTGATCACCGCCGCCCCGAACGAGGCCCGCGTCAGGGCCAGGGCCGGGCCCAGGCCCTCGACCTCGGCCCGGATGTTCATCCGCCCGGCCAGGTCCCCGCCTCCTTCCCCCAAGGCGGCCAAGAGGGCGGACCGGGTGCCGGAGCCCTCCTCGCGCATGATCAGGGGCCAGGCCGACAGATCCTCCACCGTGGCCGGGGGCGGACCGATTTCGTCGGCCATACTCCGAGAGGCCAGAAGAGCCAACTGATCGCGGCCGAAAACCGTCTTGACCAGTTCCTCGTTTTCCGGAGGCGCGCCCACCAGGCCCAGGTCCAACTCCCCGTCGGCCACCTTCCGGGCCACGCCCTGGGATTGGCCGGCCTTGACCTTGATCAGCACATTGGGGTATTGCCGGCCATAGGCGGCCAGGGCCGGGGGGAGGAAAACCATGGCCGGCACCGAGGAGGCCCCCACGGTGAGTTTTTCGCGGGCGCCTTCCAACTGATGGCCCACGGCCCAGACGGCCCGGCCCACGGTCTCGACGATGTTCAGGGCAAAGGGGGCCAGGGTTTCGGCCGCGGGCAGGGGCTTGACCGCGCGGGGGGTGCGCTCGAAGAGCTTTTGTCCCACGGCTTCCTCTAAAACCTTCAGGCTGGCGCTCACCGATGGCTGGGTGAGGTCCAAAGCGGCGGCGGTTTTGGAAAAACTGCGGGTCTCCAATAATTTGAGGAAAATCTCCAGCCGTCGAGTGTCCATAAACCGCCCTCCTTATGGTGGCGCGCCGCCTCAACGAATCCAGGGGAGCCGGGGCGCCAGGCCCCCGACTCCATCCCGCCGCTGTTTGCCAATTTACCGAGTCACGACGGTTTCGGCCCGGGACAATCCTTGGCCGTGCAGACCAAAGGGGGAGCGGAGGGATCTTTCTTGAGGGCCGGGTTTTCCATTAAAAACTCCCGCCCGCAGACCGGGCATGGGGTCTTGACGGGCTTGCCTTTGAGAATGGCGCGGCACTTGGGATAGTTGCTGCATCCGTAAAAAGGCCCGCGCTTGGAAGATTTTTCCACGATCTGGCCGTCGCATCCCTCCTTGGGGCAATGGATCCCGCTGGGGAAAGGCTTGGCGTTGCGGCACTTGGGATAGCCGGAGCAGGAAATGAACCATGACCCCTGCCGGTTCTTCTTGACTTGCAAGGGTTTTCCGCACTTTTCACAAGTCTCGTAGCCCTCGGGCAAGGGCGGCGGGGTTTCGGCGGCCGCCTCCCCATCCCCCGTTCCGTTCAGAGGCTTGGCGTTTTTACATTCGGGATAGCCCGTGCAGGCCATGAAATGGCCATAGCGCCCTTTTTTGATCACCATGGGCCGGCCGCATTTTTCGCATTCGCCCACCGCCTCGGGGGGAGGCGGAGCCGCCGGCCGGGGCACACCCTGCTCGTCGCGCTCGAAATCGCAGGTGGCCCCGCACTGGGCGCAGGCCAGGTAGAAGCCGTTGCGGCCATAGCGCAGGTTCAGGCTGGCCGGCGCCCCGCAGGAGGGACAATCCACCTCGGTGGGGAGGCCGTCGCGCTTGAGATTGGTCATGGCCGCTTTGGCCGCCTCCAGATCCTTGGCCAGAGGGTTGTAGAGGCGGGCCAGCACGTCCACATGTTCGGCCCGGCCCTCCTCGATCTCGTCCAGATTTTCTTCCATGCCGGCGGTGAAATCCACGTCCATGATGTCGGGGAAATTCCTGACCAGCAAATCGGTGACCGCGAAACCCATTTCCGTGGGCTTGAGCACGCCCTTGGCCGAATCCACATATTCCTTGTCTTTCAACGTGGAGATGATGGCCGCGTAGGTCGAGGGCCGGCCGATGCCGTTTTGCTCCAGTTCCTTGACCAAGGTGGCCTCGGTGAAACGCGGGGGCGGCTGGGTGAAGTGCTGCTTGGGCGTCAGTTTTTCGGCCGGGAGCTTTTGCCCCTGGCTCAGAGGCGGCAGGAGCTCCTTTTCCTCATCCTGCCCAAATTCGTAGAGGCTGAGAAAACCTTTGAATTTCACCACCGAGCCGGTGGCCCGAAAGGTATATTGATCGCAGGCCAGATCGGCCGTGGTCTGGTCCAACACGGCGGGGGTCATCTGGCTGGCCACGAACCGCCGCCAGACCAGGTCATAGAGTTGCCAGTGGTCCTTGTCCAACTGACTTTTCATCATGGCCGGAGTGCGGGCGATGGAGGTGGGGCGGATAGCCTCGTGGGCGTCCTGGGCGCCTTTTTTGTTTTTATAATGATTCGGCGCGTCCGGCGCGAAATTTGCGCCGAACTGCCGCCGGATGTGGTCCAGGGCCTCGCCGGCGGCCTGGTCGTTGACCCGCACCGAGTCGGTACGCATATAGGTGATGAGCCCCACCTGGCCCTCGCCGTCCACGTCGAGGCCTTCATAGAGATCCTGGGCCACCCGCATGGCCCGCTTGGAAGCCATTTTCAAACGGTTGAAGGCCGCCTGCTGCAAGGTGCTGGTGGTGAAGGGCGGCAGGGGGTAGCGCCGACGTTCCTTGGTGGAGAGGTCGGCCACGGTGAAGGTGCCGCCCGTGACCGCGTTCATCACGGCCAGGGTCTCCTCCTCGTTTTTCAGGGCCGCCTTCTGGTCGCCGATTTTGCTGAGCTGGGCGGAGAACGGTTTCCCCTCGGCCAGGAACTCGGCGGTCAGGCTCCAATATTCCTCGGGGATGAAGGCGAAAATAGCCCGTTCCCGTTCCACGATCAGCCTCAGGGCCACG
>JAVBTP010000063.1:0-3490 GCA_031556115.1 Candidatus Adiutricaceae bacterium | reverse complement strand
TATTTATTAACCGGCCGCTGTGTCGGTTGACTGGGCGTCCGGCCGAATGTGGAAGGCTGAGGAGGTCAGGCGCGGTCACTCCGTTGACGGGGTCGGAGACTGGGCCGGGCCGACTGTGGAGAGATCCGGTGAAGCGGCCTTTTCCATGGTGGATTCGATTAATTGGGTTTCCAATTCTTCCGGCGACAGAGCGGGGCTCCCCGGCCGGCTGGAGGCTGGCCGCTGGGTGGGCGGACGGGGCAGGGGCGGCGGAGCGACCGGGCCGTTCCCTTGGGGGCGGACCGCTGCGCCATTGGACGGGGCGGCCCCGTTCCCGGCGGGGGGCGGGGAAACGGAGCTCGGGCCACTCGGCGGCGCGGGAGTGGCTTCGGCCGGCGTTGTCGGCGCGGTTCCGCCAGACGGCGGCGCGGGGTGCGTTCCGGCGGGCGGCGCCGGAGCCGGCGCCGGCGCCGGAGGCGCGGCGGGCGGCGAAGGCTCCTCATCCCAAATAAGTATTCTGATTCGGCGATTGATGGGGTCGCTGGGATTGGATTTGTCCAGTGGCTGGGTGGCGGCATAGCCGGTTACCGAGGTTATCCGGTCTTCGCTCAAGCCCTTCGAGGCCAGGTAGACCCTGGCGGCCGAGGCGCGGGCGGTGGACAGTTCCCAGTTGGTGAAACGCTGGCCGGAAAAAGTCAGGGCGTCGGTGTGCCCTTCGATGGAAATTTTATTCGGTATGGGCGCCAGGCGGGCGGCCACCACATCCAGAATGGCCCGGGCTTGCTGGGTCAGGCCAGGGCCTCCGGATTGGAACATGGGCCGCCCGTCCTTGTCCACGATCTGGATTCTCAAGCCGCCCTTGACCTTTTCCACCAACACTTGGCCGGCGGCCGCGTCCCCCAGGCTCCCCTGTATTTCCGAAGTGAGGCCGTCGGCGAATTGTTGCTGGTCGGGAGTCAGGGGGCCGCCCTCGGCGTCGGTTCGTCCGGCGTCGCCGCTGCCTTCCCCGCCGTCCACGCCGGCCGGGAGACTATCGAGGTTCTCCAATAATTCCTGGGTGGTTTTGACCAGGGCGGCCATCTGGGCCTGAGCGGCCTCGGAATTGGCCTCCGTGTCCACTGTGGCGTCTCCGTCGCTTTTGGGCGAAAAGCAGCCCCCCTCCAGAACGCTGGGCTTTTGGGTCCCGCCTTCGGTGAAGGCTGACGGCAAGCCGCCGTTGAACACCGCGTCATACATGGTCAGTTCATTGAAATAATCAGCCAGGGCGGCTTTCCCCTGTTCGGAGGAAATGGCCAGAAGCCACATCACCAAAAAGAAGGCCATCATGGCCGTGACGAAGTCGGCATAGGCCACCTTCCAACTGCCGCCGTGGTGACCGCCGTGCCCTTTTTTGATGACTTTTTTAATAATAGGCGGTTTTTTTTCGCCGCTCATACTGCCCAGCCGACTTGAAGACGCGTTTGTGGTGATTCCCGCGGAATTGGCTATCACCAAAATTTAGTTGTCCGAGAAAAAACGTATCCAGCCATAGGCCTTTTCATTTCCCCGGTGGTGACCGGTCTTATTTTTTGACCGTCTTCAGCAGTTCCTCCAACTCTTCATAGCCCGGGCGGCAGTTGGTGGGAATGGCCCGCCGGGCGAATTCAATGGCCAGAATCGGGGGCATGCCTTTAGCGAAGGCGGCCAGAACCGATTTGGAGACTTTTAAAATATTGTTGAAATCAATCGCCTGGTTTTCCAAGGCTTTGGCCATGGGGGCCATATAGCCGTAGCTCAGCAGAAGGCCCAAAAAGGTGCCGCAGAGGGCCGCGCCCACGCTGGCCCCCAATATCTCCGGCGGTTCGGTCATCAGCCCCATGGTGGTGATAATGCCCAAAACCGCGGCCACGATGCCCAGACCCGGCAGCGAGTCGGAAACCGTGGTCAGGGCCGTGGGCACCAGGGTGCCGTGATGCTCGTGGACGTCGGTGTCGATATCCATCAGGTTTTCAAATTCGTGGGGCTCGATATTGCCGCTGACGAAAACCTTGAGGTTGTCGGCCAGAAAATCTTTCAGGTGGTGGTTTTTCAGAATGGATGGGTATTTGCCAAAGATGGCTGAAGTATCGGGCTTGTTGGCGTGTTCTTCCAAAGCCAGCATGCCTTCCCGGCGGGCGATGGAGAGAAACTCGAACATCAGCAGCAGGACATCCACATACTGCTGTTTTTTCAGCTCTTTGCCCGTAAAAATTTTCGGAATTTTGGAAAACGTCTCTTTGATCAGAGACATGGGATTGGCCATCAAAAAGGCGCCGAAGGCCGCGCCGCCGATGATGATGACTTCGTTCGGCTGCCACAGGACGGCGAGCACCCCGTGGTGCATCAGATAGCCGCCGAGAACGCAGCCGATCACGACAATAAATCCTACTGGGGGCATACCACACTCCAGGGTGTAACCGGTTCACCAGGAAAAACGAGGGGGCGGTCGTTCTTCATCGAAAGCCCAATCGCCGTAAGTAACCATAACTTACTGATCGGTTTCAAAAACGAATACATGAAAATTATCTTTTTTTCATTTTGTTTTCACATAGTTACCCGGTTGGGACGGATTTTTTTTCCGGCCGGCCTTTCCCGAAGTAAAGCATACGGAAAACACTTAAATATACCACTTTCGGGCTCGTTTTGGCAAACAAGAAAAAGCCGCCAACGATTAATTCGATTTTCATCGATATATCAATCGCTTACGGCTAACTGTCGTTTTTTCGGGCTGACGGCCGGAGCCCGCGGAATAGGGATCGGGGGTCGGGTTCCCTGTACCCTATTTAATATGGCGGCGGATACGTTCCGCCACCACGGGCAGCTTGGTCAAATCGGCCGGCGGGCCGGGATGGAACGGTATTTCGCCCTGGTCCCGCCGGGGGATAATGTGCAGGTGCCAGTGGGGCACCCCTTGACCGGCCACTTCGCCGTTGTTTTGCAGCAGGTTGAAGCCCTCCAGGCCCAATCCGGCCAGGGCGGCCGAGGCCAGCTTTTTGGCCAGGGGCAAAACCTGGGCCAGGGGCCCGTCCGGCACCTCCTGGAGCGATTCGTAATGGGCCCGGGGCACGACGAGAAAATGACCCTCCGTCTGCGGGGCGATGTCCATGAAGGCAATGAAGTCGGCGTTCTCATAAACTTTGATGGACGGGATGCGCCCGGCCGCGATCTGGCAAAAAATACAGCCGTCGACCGCGGCGCCCGGCCTGGGTTGATCACTCATAGACAAAGCCTCCTGAAAATGAAACCATTATACACCGAGCGCCGATTAAGATCAACGAGCGGCCTAGTACCTTGTACCGTTTAAAATTTCGCAAAAAGCGATATATGGTATATAATGAAGGCAATCCAAGGAGGTTGCCATGGCTCCCCGATATCGAGTGACCTTGACGGAGGCGGAACGTAACGAACTCAATTCGTTGACGCGTAACGGGAAAACCGGCGCCAAGAAATTTGCCAATGCGCGGGCGCTATTGCTTTGTGACGCTGGCCCATG
>JAVBTP010000284.1:0-2535 GCA_031556115.1 Candidatus Adiutricaceae bacterium | reverse complement strand
CTCGTCTTCGGCGGCGATCGCCTCCATCGGCACGGTCATGATTCCGCCCATGGAAAAAATGGGCTATCCCCGGCCCTATTCCAGCGCCCTGTGCAGCGCCTCCTCGGTTCTGGGCCTGCTTATCCCCCCCAGCCTGACCATGCTCGTCTTCGCCCTGGTCACCCGGCAGTCGGTGGCCGCCTGCTTCATCTCGACCCTGGTGCCCGGCCTTTTGCTGGCCTGCTTTTATATCGCGGTGAATTACTTCATGGTCAAGCGCCTGAATATACCCCTGCCCGCCAGGCAGCATCTGCCGTTTCGGGAAAACGCGCGGATAAAAGCGAAAGTCACTTTCCAGGCCATTCCGGCCCTGATGCTGCCGGTGATCATTTTAGGCGGCATTTACGGGGGCGTCTTCACCCCCACCGAGGCGGCGGCCGTGGCTTTCTGCTATGCCCTCCCGGTGGGTTTCTTCATCTACAAGGGCCTGTCGGCGGCCGTCTTCTGCCGGGCCATGAGCGAAGCCGCGGCCACCACCGGTTCCGTCGTCATTATTCTGATGTTTTCCTTCGCCTTGAGCCGCGTCATGACCATGGAGGGCGTCCCCCACGCCCTGGCCGAATTTCTGCTGGAGACCTTTCACAGCCCGGTCCTGATTCTCCTGGTGGTGAACCTGATGCTGATTTTTCTGGGCATGCTCATCGACGACATGAGCGTCACGGCCATCATGTCGCCCCTTCTGCTGCCGGCCATGATGGAAATCGGGGTGCACCCCTTCCATTTCGCGGCCATCATCGGCACCAACACCATCATCGGCTTCAATTCCCCCCCGGTGGCCTTCGGCCTTTACATGGCCTGCCGCATCGGCAAGGTCAAGATGCATGAAATCACCGGGCCCATCATGTATTTTTTGATTTTCGCCTGCATTCCCGTCATGCTGATAACCACCTATTGGCCGGCCCTGTCGCTGTGGCTGCCGGGCCTGATGGGTTACCTCAAATAAAGTAGGGTATATGAAAAACTCAAGCATTTTCAACGAAGTCTTCGGCCCGGTCATGGTGGGTCCGTCGAGTTCCCACACCGCCGGCCCGGCCCGCATCGGCCTGATGTGCCGGCGGATGCTGCCCGACGACCCGTCTGAAATCGAAATCACCTTCGACCGGCTCGGCTCCTTCGCCGCCACCTATATCGCCCAGGGCTCCAACTACGGCTTTATCGGCGGCCTGATGGGCCTGGACATCGGCGACGAGCGGATCCGGCGGGCCCTGGTCACGGCCAAGGAAAAAGGAATAAAATTCAATTTTCTCATCACCGACCTGGTTGATCCGCCCCATCCCAATTTTGCCCGGATCAAGGTCCGGACCCGGTCCGGATACGCCCTCGAGGCGGAGGCGGCCTCCACCGGCGGCGGCATGTTCGAGATCACCGGCTACCAGGGGCGGCGGGTCTCACTTAAAGGCGACGGCCACGAATTTCTCTTCCTCATGGATGCCCCCGAGGCAACGGCGGCCGCCGTCGAAGGAATATTGAAGGCGCGGAGGATTGGCCACCGGACCGAGATCACTCCCGGGCTTTTGAATATCAAGACCGACCGGGCGGATGACGACCTGCGGCGCGAATTGGACCGGGCAACGGGCCAAGCCGGGCTCTATCTGGCGCCGATCCTCCCCGTGGTCAAGCGGATGGGAGGCGCCTGGCCCTTCACCGTGGCCGGGGAGGCTCTGGACTACGCCCGCCGAAACGGGATAACCGAGCCCTGGCGGCTGGCCACGGCCTATGAGTCGGCCCTGGGCGGAGTGGGCGAGGATAACGTTCTGGCGATGATGGACCACATCGCCGCGGTCATGCGCGCCTCGGCCCTGAAAGGCGTCGCCGGCGGCTACCGACAGCGCGGATTTCTGCCCCCCCAGAGCCCGATCATGCGGCAAAGCGTCGAGGAGAAACGCGTTCCGCAGGTCAATCTCGGTGTCCTGAACCGGGCCGCCCTGTGGTCCTGCGGGGTCCTGGATTACGACATCTGCCTGGGGGTGGTGGCGGCGGCCCCCACCGGCGGCTCCAGCGGCGTTCTGCCCGGGGCGGTGATTTCCGTGGGCGAAGACCTGGGCCTCGGCCAGGCGGAAATCAGCCGGGCCCTCTTGGTGGGCGGCCTGGTGGGGGTCTTCATCGACCATCAGGCCACTTTTGCCGCGGAAATGGCCGCCTGCCAGGCCGAGATCGGCGCGGGCAGCGCCATGGCCGCCGCCGCCGTGGTGCAACTTCTGCAAGGCACGCCGCAAGAGGCCATGGACGCCGCCGCCCTGGCCTTGCAGAACATGCTGGGCCTGGTCTGCGACCCCGTGGCCGGGGTGGGGAACATTCCCTGCGTCAGCCGCAACGCCACCGGAGCGGCCAACGCTCTGATTTCCGCCAACATGGTGCTGGCGGGCTTCAACCCGCGTATACCTTTGGATGAAGTTATTGAGGCCATGAAAAGCGTGGGGCTGATGCTGCCCCCGGAACTTCGCTGCACCGGCCGGGGCGGTTTGTGCATCACCCCCACGGCCAAGGAGATAACCC
>JAVBTP010000064.1:0-4676 GCA_031556115.1 Candidatus Adiutricaceae bacterium | reverse complement strand
TCGTATTTAAATAGAGTTAATCAACTAGAACATAAAACCGCGAACATTTCCAGCAAAAAATGCTGAACTCATAAATAATCTATTTAAAGGCCAAACACCTGTGGCCGGCCCATAATAAGGGGCCGGCCTTTTCTTTTGGCGTCGCTGGCGTCGCGTCAAGCTCACTCGCCCGCCCCCCGGCCTCAAACGGGGTCGGGCCTGATCCGGCCGATTTCCGTCAGCAGCGCCTGGATGGTTTCCTCGGCGTCAGCCACCACCCCATAGTGGGAATAATGGAAAATCGGGGCCTCGCCGTCCCGGTTCACGGAAATGACCAGGCCGGGTTCCCGTATGGCCGCCACGTATTGAATGGCTCCGGAGATGCCGAAATTGAGGAGACACTTGGGCTTGACGGTTTGTCCGCTCTGCCCGATCAAAAGCCCGGGGCTGAAGCGGCCGTCGTCGGTCAGGGGGCGGGTTACGGCCAGGGCGCCGCGGAGGGCCCGGGCCAGCCGGCGGGCGCCGGCCACCGCCCCCGAGGTGGCCGCGCCCCGACCGATGGCCACGATCACCTCGGCCGCGGACAGGTCGGCCTCCGCGGCCGCAAGAGGCGCGCGGCCCAGAACCTGATACGAGTCGTCCACCGGAACCTCGATGGGCTCGTCAATAATCTGGCCCCGGACCTCGACCGCCCGCGCCAGCGGGGAAAAAACCCTGGGCCTGACGGTGGCCATCTGGGGCCGGGCTTCGGGGCAGGTGATGGCGCACATGATGTGGTCGCCATAGGAAGGCTTGATCTGAACCAAAAGACCGTTGTCGTCGAGATCGAGGTCCAGGCAGTCGGCGGTCAGCCCGGTCAGGAGCTTGGCCTGGAGCCGGGGAGCCAGATCCCGTCCCTGAGCGGTGGCTCCGAATAAAAAAACGGCCGGCCGGTGCTTGCGGACCAGGTGTTCCAAGACCAGGGCGTACCCCGCCGGATGATAGTCGGCCAAATTTTCCGACTCGACCCGCAGCACCTGACGGGCCCCGTGGGCCAGCAACTCTTCGGCGCTGGCGCCGGTGCGGTTGCCCAACAGCGCGGCCACCACCGAATCGCCTGTTTTGGCGGCCAGTTCGCGGGCCTTGGCTAAAAGCTCATACACCACCGCCGCCGGCCCGCCGTCCCCCAGTTCGGCATACACCCAGATATTTTTATCAGGCGTGGCTGGCATGGCTTTTCCTCAAAGGCAATTCCGGCGAACCAGGATCTCGATGACCCGTCGGGCCGTCTCCTCGACTCGGCCGCCCGGGCCGCCCAGCATTTCCACGTGTCGGTTGGGCTGGGGAGGAGCGAAGACGCGATCGACCACGGTCCGCGACCCCTTCAAACCGATCCGCCCGGGGTCGCAATCCAGGTCGTTTTCATCCAGAACCGGGATATCGGCCTTGGCGGCCTTCATGATGCGGAGAGGGGTGGGGTAGCGGGGGGTGTTCATTTCAGCGGCCACGGTGATCACCGCCGGCATCCTGACTCTGACCGTCTCTTCGTAGCGACCAAGCAGCCTGGTGGCCACCAGATGGCCGTCTGGCCGCAGCTCCAGCTTTTTCACCAAAGTCGCCTGGGGCCGGTTCAAAAACTCGGCCACAATGGGGCCTACCTGGCCGGTATCGGCATCCACCGCCTGGCGGCCGAAGAAGACCAGGTCGACCGGGCCGAGCCGTTCCACGGCTTTGGCCAGCGCATAGGCGGTGGCCAGGGTGTCGGCCCCGGCCAGGGCGCGGGAACTGAGGAGCCGCGCCTCGTCGCACCCCAGGGCCAGGGCCTCGCGCAGGGTATCCATAAATGGCCGGGGGCCCATGCTGAGGGCCACCACCCGGCCCCCGGCCTGTTCCCTGACCGTCAGGGCGGCCTCCACCGCGTGTTTATCAAAGGGATTCATCATCCCCTCAACGGAATCGCGGACCAGATTATTGGTGACCGGGTCGATCCGGACATCGTTGGAAGCGGGAACCTGTTTAACGCAAACCACTATCAACACGGCGGACCTCGTCAAAAACACGCCGGGCGGCATGGCCTTCAGGGCCATGGTTTTCAGGGCACGCGGCTCGCCGCCAAAGCCCCTCTCACGGGCTTGGCCATGGAAAACCGTCGTCAGGCCAACACGTTCCGGCCGACGAGCATTTTCAGCACTTCGGTGGTGCCTTCGCCGATCTCCAGCATCTTGGCGTCCCGCAAGAGGCGCTCCACCCGGTTGTCGCGGCTGTAACCGTTGCCGCCTAAAATCTGAATGGCGTCCAGACAACTTTTGACCGCATGGCGGGAACCGAAAACCTTGGCCATGGCCGCCTCCTGGGTATGGCGCTGGCGGGCGGCCTTCAGGGCGGCGGCCTCGAAGGTCATGAGCTGGGTGGCCTTAAGGGCGATGGCCATATCGGCGATCATGAACTGGATGGCCTGAAGGTTGGCTATGGGCCCGCCAAAGGCGTGGCGTTCGCGGGCGTATCCGCGAGCCGTGGCCAAGGCGGCCTCGATCAAGCCGGCGGCCATGGCCCCGATGCTGATGCGCCCGCTGTCGAGGGCCATCATGGCGATTTTGAAACCGCCGCCCTCGGCGCCCAGCAGAGCCTCCTTTTTCAGCCGAACGTCGTTGAGCGCCAATTCCGTGGTCTGGGAACCGCGCACGCCCATCTTGTCCTCTTTCCGGCCCACGGTCAGGCCGGGGGTGTCGGCTTCGACAATGAACGCGGAAATCCCTCTGGCCCCCTTGGTCTGGTCGGTCTTGGCCAGGATGACGTACACCCCCGCCACGCCGCCGTTGGTGACCCAGGCCTTGGTGCCGTTCAACACCCACTCCCCGCCGTCCCAAACCGCGCTGCTCATGATGCCGGCGGCGTCCGAGCCGGCGCAGGGCTCGGTGAGGCAAAAAGCGGTAATGGTGTCGGTGGCCGCCCTGGTCAGATATTTTTTCTTCTGTTCCTCGGTTCCGTGGTACAGAATGGTGTCCGTGGCCAGCCAATGGCCGTCCAGGGTCAGGGCCACACTGGCGCTGGCCTTGGCGATTTCGTAAATGGTCAGGGTTCCGGCCAGGGTGTCGGCCCCTCCCCCCTGATACTCCTCGGGAAAGATGATGCCAAAAAAGCCCTGGGCCTGCATTTTTTCGATCAGTTCATGGGGAAACCGGCCGGATTTGTCCATGGCCGCGTCCAGAGGCGCGATCTCGTTTTCGGCGAAATCTCTGGCCAGTTTTTGCATCATCTTTTGTTCGGCGGTGAACGGCACGGTCATCTGAAACCTCCCGGCGAGGGTTATTACTCCGGCAACAAAACAAGTCCTACCCGTGATTTCGCCAAAGCCCGAAATCACTGGACTTCCGCCGCCGAGAACCGACTTCGCCAACGGCCGGGTCAATAATGGGGCGGCGGAGAGTGTTTCATGTTCAGCGGCCAGCAAATCGCTTCGAATCCGGCGGCCACCTATCGAGACTATTTGCTATGGGACGAAGCGGGGCTTACCCCTTCACTTCACGGCGGTCAGGCCCGGCTGGTTGCCCCTGAAACCCAGTTGGCGGGACAGCTTGGCCGCGCACTCCACAATGGCGCTCGGCAGGGCCTTCATGGGTTTTATCCGCGCCACCGGGCCGGAAACGCTGAGGGCGTACACCGGGTGGCCGTTGAAATCAAAAATGGGGGCGCCGACGCAATACAGGCCCAGGGCCAACTCCTCATTGTCGACGGAATAGCCGTTCTTCTTGATCTTGATCAGGGCTTTTTCCAATTTTTCCACGCTGGTGATGGTGTTCGGGGTGGTGGCCTCCATCACGCCTATGCGGGCGAGATAGGCGCGCTGCTCTTCCTCGGGCAAAAAAGCCAAAATGGCCTTCCCGAGGGCGGTGATATAGGCCGGGCAGTAGGTGCCGATGCCCGAGTCCATGCGCAACAGTTCGCGGCTCTCCACCTTGTCGAGATATATTATATTGTCCCGGTCCAGAATGCCGAGGTTGACGGTTTCGTCGAACATGGCGGACAGTTCCCGCATGTAGGGTTTGGCCATCTGCCGTATTTCAAAGGAATTGGCCTGTTTCATGCCCAGTTCCAGCAGCTTGAAGGTGGCCTCATAATTGTTGTGGTGATTTTTCCGCACATAGCCCATATCCCGGAGAGTGGTGATGAACCGATGGGCGCTGGCCCGATTGATGTCGAGACGCTGGGCGGCCTTGGTCACGGTCAACTCGCCCTGCTCGACAATGGCCTCCATAATTTTCAGGCCTTTTTCCAGAGACCCGATCTGGTAATATTTTCTTTCGGCTTTGGCGTCCATATTCTCCACCAGATGGTTTACATTGTTTCGACGCGGTAAACGACGGTTCGCAATTCGGGTATTATAGCGGCAAGCGCCTCATTTAGCCAATGAAAAAACCAAAAACGAGTTATTCGTCTGAAAAACATTCCGTTGAGTCGACCGCAGTGGGAACGGCCGTCGCGGAAAATGATCTTGACAGAATTTCGGCGCTGATCTAATATATTTATGAAAGAACACGTGTCACGAATAAAGAACATATTTTCTGATAAATCAGCGGTTCGGCCCGGGCGCCCGCCTCAAAGCGGTCCCCGGCTTTGACGACAACCAGGTTTATCAACCACCCCTAACCGCGCCGCGATGATCAGAAGTTTGTTTCATCACGCATTATGAACGGATGACGCCGGACCATCACCGTATT
>JAVBTP010000015.1:0-4180 GCA_031556115.1 Candidatus Adiutricaceae bacterium | reverse complement strand
GCGGCCGAAGCGGCCCGCCGGGCTCGGGAACGGCTGAAGGAACTGGGCCTGGAAAAGGCTTTCGACCACCGGCCGGGCGACTTGTCCGCCGGCGAAAAGAAGCGGGTGGCCCTGGCCCGGGCTCTGATTATGGAACCGGATATCCTGTTTTTCGACGAGCCCACCACCGGCCTCGACCCCTTGTTGAGCCAGCAGGTGGATGATCTGATCCAGCTCACGCTGGAACGAACCGGCGCCACCCTGGTGGTGGTCAGCCATGATATCCCGGCCACGTTGCACCTGGCCGATCATATCGCCATGATCCACGGCGGCCGGATCATTTTAAGCGGTCCCCCTGACGTGTTTCGGCGGAGCGACGACCCCGTGGTCCGGCAGTTTCTGGCCGGTGAGGCCGAGGGCCCCATGGGCTTTTTGGATTGATTCCGGAGCCGGATGTCATGAAAAACCTGGTGATCAGCTATGTATAAAACCTCCACGGAAATCAAGGTCGGACTCTTCGTCCTGGTGGCCATCGCCGCTTTTGTCTGGATGGCGGCGCGTCTGGGCGGCCTTAACTGGACCCAGCCGAGCACCTATACCCTGTCCACGGTTTTCCCCACCGCCGGCGGCCTCAAGCCGGGGGTGGCGGTGGAAGTGGCCGGCATCAAGGTGGGCACGGTCGCCCGGATCGAGCTGTTTGACAATCACCAGGCCCTGGTGATCATGGCCATTCAGGACGGTATCCGGCTGCCGGCGGACAGCGCGGCCCTGATCAAGGCTTCGGGCATTTTGGGGGATAAGTACGTGGAACTGGTGCCGGGCACCACCACCGAGAAATTGGAATCCGGCGAGCGGATCGCCACGGCCAAGGCCGCGGCCGATGTTTCCGACGTCATGCAGCAGCTGGGTGAAATCGCCCAGGATATTAAAAAGATCACCGGCCCCCTGGCCGAAGGCAACACCGGTTCCGATTTGAAGGAAACGGTCTCCAATCTCAAGAACATGAGCGAGCGCCTCAGCAGCCTGGTCACCACCAACGAGAGCGGCCTGTCCGATTCCCTGCAGGCCCTGAATGTGGCCATGAAAAACCTTCAGGACATCACCACCAAAATCAATTCCGGCCAAGGCACTCTGGGGCAGTTGATCAATAACGATTCCGCGGTCACGGAACTGAACGCCTCTTTGGCCTCCATCCGCCACATCACCGAAAAAATCGAAGCCGGAGAGGGCACCATCGGCCGCCTGGTCAACGATGAGTCCACCATCGACAAGATCGACCAGACCCTGACCAGCCTGACCGGATATTTCGAAAAAGAAGCGAAATTCAAAGTATTCGTCGAATACCGGGCCGATTACCAGACCCGCCACGATTTTCTGAAGAGCACGGTCAACATCCGCCTTCAGCCGGCGCCCGACCGCTATTACCTCCTGGGCATCACCGGCGATTATTTCGGCCAGTACAAACGGTCCGATTACCGCACCACCTCTTCCACGGGGCGGGTTGAAAATTCCGTCCAGGAGGAATGGCGCCGCGACAAGTTGAAATTCAATGCCCAAATCGCCCGCCGCTATTATGACGTGGTGCTGCGCGGCGGCCTCATCGAGTCCGGGGCCGGTTTTGGGGTGGACTATTACCTTGACGAAGACAATTTGCGTCTTACTTTTGAAGCGTTCAGTGGTGATTTCGACCACAACCCGCATCTGCGGGCTGAAGCCAGCTACAATATCTGGAAAATCTTCTATGTCTCCATCGGCTATGACGATTTTATCAGCGACGAACATCGGGCCAGTCCCTATTTCGGCTTTGGTTTGCAGTTCAACGACGACGACCTGAAATACCTTTTGAGCAGCGCTTCCTCATTTCTGTGAGAATATACAGCGGGCTCTTACTTTCAGGGAACATTTAAAAAAAGATTGTGCCTGACGGCGAGAACATGATACCATGGATGAAAATTACGGTTGCTCAATGTTTTAGACGATAGGCCGCGGCCGCGACGCCGCCGGCCTTTACGTCAACCTTGCTTTCGTTTTCAGATCGCCGGCTGAAAACTCGATAAGAGGCCTGTACGCAATATGACTCCTGCCAAATTTCCGACCGATTCCGATTCGGGGGCCAAGCCCCAACGAATAATGGTGGTGGATGACGAGATTCTCAATCGCAAACTGATTGAGGCCATGCTCAAGCCTCAGGGATATGAGGTCATCTTGGCCGTGGACGGCGAGGACTGTCTGGCCAAGGTGGAGCAGACTCCGCCGGACCTGATTTTAATGGATATCATGATGCCCAACCTCAACGGTTTTGAGGTGGTCACCCGTTTGAAGGCCAAGGACAATCTGGCCCTGATCCCCATTGTCATGGTTACGGCCCTTCAGGATGTGGGTGACCGGGTCAAGGCTCTGGAGGTGGGCGCCGACGACTTTCTCACCAAACCGGTGGACCGCATGGAACTGCGGGCCCGGGTCCGTTCCCTTTTGAAGGTCAAGGCCTATAACGATCATATGGTCAATTACCGCCAGGAGCTGGAACGGGAAGTGGCCAAGCAGACTCTGGAGTTGAAGAACGCCAGCCTGAAGATCGCCGAGGCCCATTCCAAGCTGCGTGACGCCTCTTTGGAAACCATTTTCCGTCTGGCCCGGGCCGCGGAATATAAAGACGAGGACACTGGCAACCACATCATCAGCATGAGCCGGATATCGGCCTTTTTGGCCGAACGGCTGGGCCTCAATTCCACCACGGTGGAACGTATCCTCTACGCTTCGCCCATGCACGACATCGGCAAAATCGGCATCCCCGACCGGATCCTGACCAAGAACGGCCCCTTGACCAACGAAGAGTGGAACATCATGCGTCAGCACACCACCTTCGGCGGCCAGATTCTGGAAGGTTCCGGCATCGGCTTTTTGCGTCTGGGCGAAGTCATCGCCCTGACCCATCATGAAAAGTGGGACGGGTCCGGCTACCCCCTGGGGCTGTCGGGCACCAGCATTCCTTTGGCCGGACGCATTGTGGCCGTGGCCGACGTCTTTGACGCCCTGATGTCCAAACGGCCTTACAAACCGCCCCTGACCATTGACCAGACCATCGACATCATTCGGGCCGGCCGGGGTACCCACTTCGACCCGGCGGTGGTGGATGTTTTTATGAATTCCCTCAAAGAGATCATCAAGCTCTGGCAAACGGCCCAGGCGGAGCAGCACGCCTCTTTGGCTCGGCACATCCATAATTTGGACGCCATTCACGCCACCTGCGCCTGACCGCTGAGGCCATGGTCCGGCGGTGCGTGAATTTTTCGGGGCCGCCTTTGGCGGCCCCATCTTTTGGGCGCGCCCGTTCGCGGGCGCGAAGGTTGGCTTATGGCTGGAATCAAACCGTTGCGTCTTTTCTTCATTCGCCACGGGCAGACCGAGAATTATGCGCACCCTCCCTTCAACGGCTGGCGGGATGCTCCCTTGACCTCCTTTGGCCGCCGGCAGTTGGACGAGGTGGCCGAAGCGCTGTCCCCCATTGCCTTGGACGCCGTCTATTCCAGTGATTTGAGCCGGGCGGTGTATGGCGGCGAGCGCGTGGCCAGCCTGGCCGGCCGGCCTCTGATCCAGGACCCCGTCTGGCGGGAGATGCACTTCGGCCGCTGGGAGGGGTTCACCTATCAGGATATTCTGGCCGACGACGCCGACCTCATCCACCGCCTCTTCAGCCACGGCGGCGATGATCTGCCTTTTCCTGGCGGCGGCGAAAGCGCGGCCTCCTTTGCCCGCCGCATCGAAGGCGCCTTGCGGACTTTGCGGAAAAACCATCCTGACGGCGGCCGGGTGGCCTTGGTGGCCCACGGCGGGGTGTGTAAAATGGTATGGGGTTTATTGCTGAACCTCCCGCCGGGAGTGGCCTGGAGGGTTATCCGGCAGGATTTCGCGGCGGTCAACGTGGCCGATCTGTATCCTGACGGCCAGTGTCTGGCCCATCTGGTCAACGGCTATTTAGGGCCGGGAGGCTATTTCAAGGCCGGGCCGGGTTTTGACCGGTTGGCTGGGGTGGATATTTTTTAAATATTGCCCCGCCGGATCTATATACAAAAATTATAAAATGATTTACGGATGCGCTCTAGTACCTTGTACCGCTTAAAATGTCGCTCAAAGCAGCGCCATTTTAAGCTCCGGACCGGAAAGCAAAAATGCGATTTTTGCTTTCCTCTCGCCGACTTCG
>JAVBTP010000206.1:0-2768 GCA_031556115.1 Candidatus Adiutricaceae bacterium | reverse complement strand
CCGGCCGGAATGCTCCACCAGCTTGGCCACGGCCTCATAGTTGTTCAGGCCGGTGACCGTGCTGGGCACCAGCACGGCGCTGTCTTTGCCCAGCTCCAACTGATACCATTCCCCCTCGGGGGCCATTTCCTCCACGATAATGGCGTGGAGGCCCAGCTTGGCCAGGTGGCCGCCCGGCTGCCCGCCGCTGTTGGCTTCCTTGATGCCTCCGGTCAAAGGGCTTTTGCAGCCGACGGAGATGCGGTTGGAGTTGGCGCAGTTGGTGCCCCCCAAAAGGCCCGGGGCGAAAACCAGTTTGTTGTGCGGCCCCAGCGGGGTGCAGGTGGGGGGAACCTCTTTGGCCACGACGGTGGAGGTCAGGCCGCGCCCGCCCAGACCCGCATAGTCGGCCGGAACGTCTTCGAAGACGCAGTTTTTGGTCGCCATGTTGACCCGAAGTATTTTGTACATAACAGCCCTCCCGTGATTATATATGACCAGTATACCCCAAACCGTCTTCTTGTCAAGTTTTTATAATAAAAACAATATATTATGTCTTGATCGACATAACTTTCGGCGGATGGGGCTCTGTTTTGTCCGGGGGGAGGGGGAATCTATATCAGGCCCGCCGCCCGGGCCAGGCGGGTAATTTTTTCGCCGTCGAAGGCGGGGCCGTATTTGGCCTTGAGCAGGTCGGTCAGTGATATCCACAGGCCTCTGTTCTCCGTCAGCCTTGAACAGGCGAAGGCGCAAAGCCCCATCGTGTCGAGGAAAATTTCCTCGGCCTCGGATCGGCCGGTCTCTTTTCGCGGGCGGGCTTCGGCGGGAGGGGTTACGCCCCAGGCCCGGCCCGCGTCAGCGGCGCCGCCGCCCAAAGTGCGGCCCAGGGCCGTGCCCTCGCTGATTTCTCCGACGGCTTGCAGAATGGCGTTCTCGTCCGCCGCCACTCGGCCGGCTTTAATCCCGGAAGCGATGGCGGCGGCGATTTCAAACGCCTCCACCCCGATGTCGTCACAGAGCCGATGATAGGCGGCCACGAAATCACCGAAGCCGGGGACGCGCCGATCCAGCCTCCAAAGGGCGGCATAGGCGTCCAGCCTGTTCTTTTTTCGGCCGCCTTCAGGTTTATGGCAGGCGACGGGGCAGTCGCGGCACGTGCTGGCTTTGTCCCCGGCCGCGGGTTCAGCCATGATCCGGCCCTGGGGTCATCGAAACGGTGAAGAAAAATTCCGCCGGCGAATCACCCGCCGACAGCTCCCGAGCCAAGTCGGAGGAGGCTTGGAGCCGGCCCGCGAACTCGCATGGGTCATCGGGAGAAAAGCGGGCGTACCGGGCGAATTGCGCGGGGGTGATGAGCACGCCTTTTCGCAGGAAATGGGGGCCCAGGACCGGCAAAACCAGGCTGTACAAGGCCAGGGTGACGCGGCCGGGCCGGGGGCTGGCGGGTTCGGTCTTCACGTGGGTGATGGGGCCGCGAAGGGCCTTGACCGCGCTGTCCTTTTTCATGGCCAGGCCGGCTATGCCTGGCAGGCCGGCGGCCAGCGCCAGGCGGGACCCGTCATGTATCAGGGCCCGGGCCGGATCGTCCACCGGCATGCCGTCCAGGACCAGAGCTTCAATCCGGCCCTGTTGTTCGCCGGTCAGTTCCAGCTGCGAGTTGAGAAAATCGGCCAGCGGCAGACCCACCGTCGCCGCCAGCTCCACCCCCGATTGCATGATTAACGCCCAGGCCGGAGAAGCTTGGGGAATATGCAGGCGCTTCGGTTCAGTCATGGAAACCCCCGTGATGCTTTTTGCGGGAGGATGGCGACGGTACGTATATGGTAACGGCCTGAAAGGGCGGTGTCAAGAGAGGATGAACATGATCCGGCCAAGGCCTGGGCCGCGGTTCTCCTTACGGCCCAAGTCACCGAACAGCGGTCCCCGAAGAGGGCGACGGAGCGAAGCGGCGGTCAGTTGCCAAAAATTTGCCAAAAGATGAACAGTGACAGGGCCAGGCTGGCCACGCGGAAGGTCTGGTTGCAGAAAATCAGCCACAGGCCCAGTTTCACCTGAAAATAGCCTAAAAACGAAGCCAGTTGCCAGCGGAGGACGCGGATGGGGGTGGCGATGATGTTGCCCAGCACCAGGGCGGCGGCGGCTTGGGCCACGGTGAGGGTGGAGTTGTGCAGCAGCGCGCCGGCCGCCACGAAGCCCGAGGTGAATTCGGCGGTGAGGGAAAAGACCACCAGGGCGGCGGCCTCCACCGGCAGGAAGAAGCCCGACAAATGCGCGGCCGAAAAGTCGCGCAGCCAAACGAAGAAGCCCAATGAAGCGGCCAGGGTGATGAGGAAAAACACGGGTACGGCCACACTCAAAAGGGTGGTCAGGCGGCGGGCCAGTCGCTGGCGGAGGCCGGGCCAGATTTCCTTCAAAGTTTTTTTAGCGGCCGGCCCCGGATCGATGGGGCTCGGTTCGACGGGGGGCAGGATCAGGCGGCCCAGCGCCGCCGCGCCGACAAGGCGAAAGGTGGCGGCCGCGAACATGATGGAGGTGTAGGCCAGCCCGGCCCGGCCGGCGAACGAGGCGGCCACCACCAGAGTGGACGGAAGGTGCACGATAAATGACGGCCAGGAGCCGTTCAGCAGGTTGGCCACGGCCAGGGCTCTGGGGGCGAGTTCCTTTTTTTCCCACGCTTCGGACAATAAGGCGTTGGCCGCCGGGTTGGAGACCAGGGCGATGCTGAAGCTGGCCCCGGCCACTTTGGGAAGGCGGGCCAGATTGGTCAGAGGCGCGGCCAGGCGGCCGAG
>JAVBTP010000045.1:0-3954 GCA_031556115.1 Candidatus Adiutricaceae bacterium | reverse complement strand
CGGCACTCATCTTTATGAGCATCAGGACCCTCGCCAGGGTGAACACCTTGACTGGGGCACCCTGATCTTCAACTACGGCCGCAACGAGGTCAAGAATTTTCTGGTGGCCAACGCCCTGTTCTGGGTGGACAAATACCACATCGACGCCCTACGGGTGGACGCCGTGGCCTCCATGATTTATCTGGATTACTCCCGCAAGGAAGGGGAATGGGTGCCCAACCGCTACGGCGGCCGGGAAAACCTCGAGGCCCTGGAGTTCATCAAGACCTTGAACACCAAGCTCTATGAACTGTTCCCCGGAGCCCTGACCATTGCCGAGGAATCCACCGCCTTTCCCGCCGTCTCCCGGCCGGTGCACCTCGGGGGCCTGGGCTTCATGTTCAAATGGAACATGGGCTGGATGCACGACATGCTGGAATTCATGAGCAAGGATCCGATCTATCGCCGCTACACCATGGACATGCTGACCTTTGCCCTTTTGTATGCGTTTCACGAAAATTTCTGCCTGCCCTTGTCCCACGACGAAGTGGTCTATGGCAAGCGTTCCCTGTGGGATAAGATGCCCGGCGACTATTGGCAGAAGTGCGCCAACCTGCGGCTCCTCTTGGGTTACATGTTCGCCGAACCGGGCAAAAAGCTCCTTTTCATGGGCGGCGAATTCGGCCAGACCACCGAGTGGAACCACGACACCCAATTGTCGTGGGATTTACTGAACAGGCCGGAACACCGGGGACTGGCCAACTTCACCCGGGATCTCAATCACCTCTATGTCCGTGAGCCGGCCATGTTTGAACAGGATTACAGCTTCCAAGGCTTCGAGTGGCTCGACTTCCGCGACCAGAACGCCACTGTGGCCAGCTTCTTCCGCCGGGGCTTCCGGCCCGAAGAGGAACTCCTCTTCGTCTTCAACTTCACCCCCGTGCCGCGCCCGGGCTATCGCCTGGGGGTGCCCCGGGCCGGCTATTGGCGGGAACTGATGAATTCCGACTCGTCTTACTACGGCGGCTCGGACCTGGGCCTGGGCGGCGGCCTGCCCACCGAGGACATTCCCTCCCACGGCCGGCCCCAGAGCCTGAACCTGACCCTGCCGCCCTTGGCCATGCTGGCCTTGAAACGCTAAGGTGATTATAGAAACATTCCCGTTTTCAATTCGCGACTTCGCGAAACCCGCGATCGCTTCGGACCTGGCCGCCCGAAAAAAATACAGCGACGGCCGGGGTCAAATTTTATCCAGAGTAGGAAAGATCAATGATTTACGACCTCGACAAGGAAACCCTCCCCCGAGAGGAACTGGAGGCGTTGCAGTTGCGGCGCCTCCAGGATCTCTGCCGCCGGGTGTATGCCAACGTGCCCTTCTACACCCGCAAATTCGATCAGGCCGGGATCAAGCCCGACCAGGTACGCAGCCTGAGCGACCTTTCGCGTTTGCCGTTCACCGAAAAGAAGCATTTGCGCGACCATTATCCTTACGGCTTTTTTGCCGTCCACAGGGAAAACGTGGTGCGCCTGCACGCTTCCAGCGGTACCACCGGGCGGGTGACGGTGGTGGGCTATACCCAGCGCGACGTGGATAACTGGGCCGACCTGATGGCCCGCTCCCTGTCCGCGGCCGGGGCCAGCCGGCTGGACATGATCCACGTGGCCTACGGGTACGGCTTGTTTACCGGCGGCCTCGGCGCCCATTACGGGGCCGAGCGCATCGGGGCCACGGTGGTGCCCTCCTCCAGCGGCGCCACCCGCCGCCAGGTCCACTTCATGCGTGACCTGGGGGCCACGGTGTTGTGCTGCACCCCCTCGTACGCTTTGCATCTGCACGAAATGGCCCGGGAGGAAGGACTGGATTTCCGCGACAAATCCATCATGTCCCTCCGCACCGGCGTCTTCGGGGCCGAACCCTGGTCCGAGGAAATGCGGGGCGACATCGAAAGCAAGATGGGCATTAATGCCATGAACGTCTACGGCCTGTCCGAAGTCATGGGACCGGGGGTGGCCATGGAGTGCGTGGAAGCCAAAAACGGCCTCCATATTTTCGAAGACCATTTCCTGCCTGAAATCATCAATCCGGAAACCGGCCAGGTGCGGCCGCTCGGCGAGGAAGGGGAACTGGTGCTGACCACCCTGACCAAAGAGGCCGTGCCCCTGGTGCGGTATCGCACCCGCGACATCACCCGCCTGGACCCCACCCCCTGCCGCTGCGGCCGCACCCACTGGCGCATCGGCCGGATCATGGGCCGTTCGGACGACATGCTCATCATTCGCGGGGTCAACGTCTATCCCTCGCAGATCGAAGCCCTCATCGTGGAGGCCGACGGCCTGTCCCCCCATTATCAGATCATGGTCGACCGGGTCGACAACCTTGATCAGATGGAGATTCAGGTGGAACTGGCCGAGGACTTCCTGGGCGGCGGCGAAGTCAGGCGCCTTCAGGCCATCACCAAGACCTTGACCCACCGCATCAAGGAATTTCTGGGCGTCACCGCCCAGATTCGCCTGGTGGAACCCCGCACCATCGTCCGCAGCGAAGGCAAGGCCCAGCGGGTCATTGACAATCGCCGGCCGAAGATATGAACCTGAGGCCTTCAAGGCCTAGCGGCCGGGCGGGTGCCGCGGATTGGCGGCGGCCGCCCGGCGTAAGGATGGATTATGAAAGCTGAACAACTGTCAATATTTCTGGAAAACAAGCCCGGCCGACTAGCCGCGGTGACCGAGGCCCTGGCCAAGGAGAACATCGACATCCGGGCCTTATCCCTGGCCGACACCCTCGATTTCGGGGTGTTGCGGCTGATCGCCGACCGACCCGAGGACGCCCGCCGGGTGCTTCACGAACACGGCTTCATGGCCAAGGTGACCGAGGTGCTGGCCGTGGAGGTGCCCCACCGGCCGGGAGGACTGAACACCCTCTTGAAAACCCTTTCCCAGGCCGGGGTCAACGTGGAATACATGTAGTCCCTGGTGGCCAAGTCCGACAAAGGCGCGGTGATGATCTTCCGGCTGGACGACTTTGAGCGCGGGCTGGAAGTCATCACCCCCGAAGTGGGGCGGGTTATCCCCGGGGGCGAATTGAACCGCTATTAATCGGCCACCCCGTCACGCCAAGGGGCGCCCCGATCCGGATTTGATTCGGGTCGGGGCGCCTCGTCTTTTCAGCGATTCCCATACGTCCCGCACCCTTGAGCATCTTCAGCGGCCGAGAACAAATCCGGCCGGTTGCCGGAGTAATAGTAACCCGGCAGTTGGCAAAATCGGTTCTCGGCGGCGGAAGTCCAGTGATTTCGGGCTTTGGCGAAATCCCGGGTACGACTTATTTTGTGGCCGGAGTAATAACACGCCCGCAGGCCATGAGATGCCGCCGGCCGGCGAAGCGGGTGCGGACAGGAGGCGCGGGCCTCCGCGAGTCCAGGGCTACGCCTTGGCGGACCAGAGGTCGGCGAGGGTGCCGCCTGGGGTGATGACGATGGTGAGGATGAGGTCGCCTCGGGAGTTGGGGTCGGGGCCCGGCCGGCGGCGGCCCTGGCCGGTCAGGCGCAGGCGGGCGCCGTCTTGGGCGCCGGCCGGTATCCGTACCTTGAGGCGATGGGGCTGGCTGTCGCCGCGCGGATAGGAAATTTCCACCAGGGTGCCGCTGGCGGCGGCTTGCGGGGTCAGGGCTATCTGATAGTTGATTTCGTAGAGCGCGGTTTTTTTACGGGCCCGGGCCTCGGCTCCCGGCAGCATGGCCGTGAGGCTTTTCCAAAAAGATTTTTTGGGGGCCCCGGCCGAGGCCGGTTTCCGGCGGGATTTGACCCAGTCGGCAAAATCCTCGGCTTTAAATTTCAAGCCGGCCTTGGCCATCTCGGCTTCCAGGTCGCGCAAAGTGTCGCGGCCCTTGTCCGATTTGAAGAAGCCGGCCAAAATTTCGTCAAAATCGGGCGCCCTGTTTTCGGGGCGGGTTGATCCGCCGCCCTCTCCGGCCGG
>JAVBTP010000285.1:0-3228 GCA_031556115.1 Candidatus Adiutricaceae bacterium | reverse complement strand
CGAAAAATAAACTCATCGCATGCCCTCGCCTATTTAATTGCACATCATTGATGCTCAATTAAATATAATCAACGATAGCCTTATATGCAATCACATTTATCTCGGAGCTGGCATTCCAGTTCCCAAATGAGGTCGCCCTGCGCCTTCAGGCTCTTTCGGGCATATTTTTTTTGACTGGCTTAATCCCGGCTTCATATGGTATAATGGCCAATCAATTCCCACAAGAGGGAAGGTCCGCGGGTTGACGGCGGAATAATCCCCATGAACAGGCCTTGACTGACTAAGGTATAAGGAGTTTTTATCATGAGAGAACAAGTGGAAGCGGTGCTGGCTAAAGTTCGTCCCACCCTGCGGGCCGACGGGGGCGACATTGAGCTGATCGACGTCAAGGACGGGGTGGTCCAGGTGGCCCTCACCGGCGCCTGCAGCGGGTGCCCCATGTCCCAGATGACCCTGAAGCACGGCGTGGAAAAAGCCCTGAAAGACGCCATCCCCGAGATCAAGGAAGTCGTGCCGGTCAACAAATACAAAGCCGGCGGCTGCTGAGCCTCCCCGGATGGCCGGGGCGTTTTTTGAACGCCCCGGGCTGGTTTCCCCCGGTCTGGTCGGCCGGGGGATTTTTTTACCGGCCAAAGCATCCATAAGAATGCCGTCCGGTCTCCACGGCGTTGTTCGCCTTCAGCCGGCGGGGGATCCGTTTCACGCCTGTTCCTCACTCCCGGCTTTTGATGATCGCCCCTTTGGCGGCCGATTCGGCCAGGCGGCTGTAGAGATACAGGTAGCCGGACTTGACTTTGGGGGCTGGCGGCGTCCAGGCCGCGCGGCGGCGGTCCAACTCGGTCTGGTCCACCAACAGTTCCAGCTTTTGGTCGGCGATGTCGATGATGATCTCGTCGCCGTCGTGCACCAGGGCGATGGGGCCGCCTTCCTGGGCCTCGGGGGAGACGTGTCCCACGAAACAGCCGTTGTTGGTTCCGGAAAAGCGGCCGTCGGTGACGGCGGCGGTCTTGGTGGCCAGGCCCAGGCCGTTGAGGACTTTCAGGGCGCGGAACATTTCGGGCATGCCCGGCCCGCCTTTGGGGCCCTCATAGCGGATCACCAAAACGTCGCCGGCCTGGATGCGGCCGGCCAGGACCGCCTCGTTGGCCTCATATTCGGAATCGAAACAGCGGGCCGGACCGCGAAAAATCCTCTGACCGGGGTCGATGGCCGCCGGCTTGGTCACCGCCCCGTCCGGGGCCAGGTTGCCATACAACACCCCCAGGCCGCCGGTGGGGGCGAAGGGGTTTTTCAGGGTCTTGATAATCTGGTTGTCGGGCGATTTCACGCCGGCCACGATCCCGCCCCAGGTCTGGCCGGTGGCGGTCAAGGCGTCCAGATGAATGAGCGGAGCCAGTTCAGCCATCACCGCCCGCACCCCGCCGGACTGGTGAAAATCGGCGGCCGTGGCCGGCCCGGCCGGGTTGACTCTGGCCAAGAGGGGCGTCTGCCGGCTGAGGCGGTCGAAGAGCCCCAGGTCGAAAGGTATTTCAGCCTCATAGGCGATGGCCGGCAAATGGAGGGCCGTGTTGGTGGAGCCGCCGATGGCCGAAACCAGGCGCACGGCGTTTTCCAGGGCGGCCGGGGTGATCAGCCGGCGGGCGGTGAGGTTTTGGCGGACCATCTCCACAATGGTCCGGCCGGTCTTCTGGCCGGCCCGCTGCCTGGCCGAATACACGGCCGGGATCATGGACGTGCCGGGCAGACACAGTCCCAGGGCCTCGGCCAGGGCGGCCATGGTGTTGGCCGTGCCCATGAAGGAACAGGAGCCGGCGCAGGGGGAACAGGAGTTTTCCATATCCTCCAGCTCGGCTTCGCCGATTTCGCCTTTCAAGAGCCGCCCCACCCCTTCCATCAAGCTGGTGGAGTCGGACTGCCGGCCGCCGGTGTAGACCGGGCCGCCCAGCATGGGGCCGCCGTTGATGAAAATGGAGGGCAGGTCCAGCCGGGCCGCGGCCATCAGGAGGCCCGGAACGATCTTGTCGCAGGAGCCCAACAGGACCAGGCCGTCGAACTGGCTGGCCTGGGCCATCAACTCCACGGAATTGGCAATGACTTCCCGCGTGGGCAGGATATGGCGCATGCCTTCGTGGCCCTCGGCAATGCCGTCGCAGGCCCCGATGACCCCGAATTCCACGGGCGTGCCCCCGGCCATACGGATGCCGTCTTTGACCGCCTGGGCCAGGGCGCGCAGGTTCATGTGGCCGGGCACGGCTTCGCTCCAGGCGTTGGCCAGGCCGATGAGGGGCCGGGACAGGTCGTCGTCGGTGAAGCCCAGGGCCTTGAAGTGGACGCGGTGGACACTCCAGTCCGGTCGTTTCAGATATTTTTGGCTACGCATCGAAAGTCCTCTCTTGTGGATCCTCAGGCTTTTTGACTTCAACCCACGCCATCGTGTTTCGTGAAACGGGGGATAAAAGCCGCTGAATGGTCATTTGGCCGGAATATTAACCCGGCAACTTTAGAAGTTGCTTCTCGGCCACTGAAGCCTAGTGATTTCGGGCTTTGGCGAAATCACGGGTACGACTTATTTTGTTGCCGGAGTAATAAAATCCTTGGCCAGGTCCCTGAGGTCCTGGCCGCCAGGGCCGTTCCGGCGGCCGCCCAGGGCCAGGACTTTGACGTAAATCTCGGCCGCTTTTTCCACGGTTTCCATCAGGCCAAAAGTTTCGTCAAAGTCGACGCCGGCGCCGAAGAGCCCGTGCTGGGCCCAGACCACGGCATGGTGTTTTTCCAAGAGCCTGCCGGAGGCGGCGGCTATCTCCCGAGTCCCGGGCCGCATCCAGGGCACCAGGCCCAGGCCTTCGGGAAAGACCATGGGACATTCGGGCATCATGGCCCACAGTTCGTGGGTCAGCCGCCGGGCGTCCTGCGGGAGGACGAAGGTCAGGGCGATGATGTTGGCCGGGTGGGCGTGGTAGATAACCCGCTGGCGGCCGGTCCTTTTCTTGGCCGCCTGGCCCGCCAGGTGGGTGGGCAGTTCGCTGGTGGGCCGGCCGCCATTTTGAAAGCCCCAGCGGTGGCGGTATCGCGCGCCCCGCTGGTCGAGTTCGATGAGGCCCAGACCCGTTTCCGGAGAGCGGGCCAGGTGGCGCAGATACCGGCCGGCGGCGGTGATGAGAAAGAACTCCCCGGCCAGTTCCGGCCAGGCCGAACCCAGAGGAAGCCAGTCCCCGGCCGGCCGGCCGG
>JAVBTP010000101.1:0-2956 GCA_031556115.1 Candidatus Adiutricaceae bacterium | reverse complement strand
CAGATCCCTGATCCCCTGGTGGTGGCCGCTGTTGACCATGATTTCGCTGAAGGTCGCCAATTCGGCCAGACGGCTCCCAGGCTCGGTGGCCACCAGGTGGGTGGCCCTGGCCCGGGGCGACTTTTGGGCGTGCTCCACCGGCCCGGGGCGATCATTGGGCAAATCCGCCCACAGGGTGCCGCCCAGGGCCGCGTTCATCAGTTGCGCCCCCCGGCAGATGCCTAAAATCGGCTTGTCCAGCTCCAGAGCCGAGGCCAGGAGGGCCGATTCCCAGATGTCGCGGGTGCGGTCCACCAAACGATATTTTTCAGGGTCCCGGGCCCCGGTGGGCGGAGCCATATCGCCGCCTCCGGAGAGGACCAGGCCGTCCAGCCGTTCCATATAGACCCGGGCGTTGTCGTGTAAATTGCCCGGCCCGCAGGCGGAGAAATCGTCCTCGGCTTCGGTCATGGGCGCGCGCACCAGGGGGAGGATCAGCGGCAGCCCGCCGGCCAGGGCCACCGCTTCGCCGTAGAGGCGGAGTTGGCCGTCGCGGTCCAGTTGCAGCCGGCCTTCGCCCCAGTCCGGAACGGGGGTGTTGGCCGAGGTAATGCCGATAAGCGGTCGGTGGGCCATGTCTTCACTTCTCTTCGTCAAATTCGAATAAAACCCGTTGAGCGAAACCGTCCACATCACCCGGGCCGGTGTTTTTGCGAAACAACGCCCCGGCCGGCCTTCAGCGGGCCAGCATCACGGCCCAGCCGTCCAAAACCACTTGGCCGGCCTGGTTTTCCACCCAGGTTCGCATTTTCAGTTTGCGGTGTTTGTCGTATTTTTCCACCACCTCGACCCGGGCGGTGATGGTTTCGTCGACCCCCACCGGACGTTTGAACTCCAGGCTCTGGCTCAGGTAGATGGCCCCCGGTCCGGGGAGCTGGCTCCCGATGACGCCGCTGACCAGGCCCGCGGACAGCATGCCGTGGGCTATCCGTTTGCGGAAAAAACTTTTGGCCGCATACTCCTCATCAAAGTGCACCGGATTTTCGTCACCCACCAGGCGGCAAAACCGGGCCACGATCTCGGGCGTGAGGGTCATCTGCCGGGACGCCGAGGCCCCGATCTCGATTTGGTCATAGGTCAATTTGGAAAAAGGCATTTGGATACCCGGTACTTCGTTCCGCTTTGAAGTTCGCTCAAGGCGGCGAATTTCAAAGCTCAGGATCGCCAAGTGAAAATGCGGATTTCGCCTGGCTCTCGCCGGCTTCGTCGGCGGGAAGCCCTGGCGGGCTTCCCCTAGTACCCCGTAACTTAAGAAGTTACGGGGTACTAGAGGGTTTTCAGTTCAACCAGGTTCAGGTTGGCGGTGGACAGGGACAGGGCGCTGAGCACCAGAGCCCAGTTCCGTTTCTCCAGGGTGAATTTGCAGCTGCCGCCGGCCGCCAGGATCTCGGTGACCAGGCGTTCCTCATTGATGAAATTCAGTTGGACGACGGCCTTGTTCTCGGTGCTTTCCACTGTTATCAGGGTGACCACCAGTTGGCCGTTGAAGAGTATCCGGCTTTGGTTGACTTTCAGGGAGACGCGGTCCAGGGGGGCGGCCTCCGAGGCCGGGGCTTTTTCGCCGCAATCGGCCAGGGCGGCGGTCAGGCGCAGTATTTCCCGGCGCTGGGCCTCGGCCGTGGCCACGGCCTCCAGGCGCAGTTTTTCCAACTGGGGCAGCACCGACTGCCGGCCGTGGTCATAACTGAGGTAATACACCAGACCGCAGAGAACGACCAGGGCCGCGCCGCGCCATATTTTATCGCCTTTGACCGGTTTTTCCGCCATCGTTTCATCATCCGGGTGGGGTAGGGTTCCCAAGTGGTTTCGCCGACAATTTCTCAAGCCCCGCGGCCAACAAAAAAGGCGAAACTCGATTTTCGCCTTGATTGAAAAGGCAACCGGTCCCGGCGGCTGACGCGGCTTCTTTTGCCTCACCAAAAATCATGGTTCCGGCGATTGGAAACCCGAACCGCCCCCGGGCCCGCGCCGGGTCTACAACAGGAGCCCCATGGCCACCCGGGAGATGAATTCCGCCGTGTCGCTCTGGCTCTGGCCCGAGGGCTTGACCAGGCAATCGTCGACCCCGTTGCCGGGGGTCATGACCTTGGCGATCTTGTCCTGGTTGGCGGTGCAGATGACAAAATAGCAGGGGATGATCTTGTTGGTGAATTTCACCGCCTGGCAGAACTCCAGACCCGTCTGGCCTTCCAATTCCAGATCGCTGATGATGATGCGGGGCCGCTCGCGCAAGGCGATGTTCAACCCCTCGCCGGGGTCGCCCGCGGCCAGGACGGCGAAATTGTGTTCTTCCAGCATCTTTTTCAGCAGTTCCAGCTGGTACGGCGAATCCGACACCACCAGGGCCTTGCGGGGCTGGGCGCTGACGGGGGTGGCCATCAGGTAGGCCACCAGTTTCTGATAGCCGCCGGCCTTGGTGCGGGCGACGCCCAAAAGCTCTTCCAGGCGGGCGATGGTCGCTTCGGGGCCATGGGCGCCCGCGGTTTTCGCGCGCAGCCGCCCCGGTCCGGAAACGGACCGTTCCACGTAGTTAAGCAAAGCCGAGGAGGTGAAGTTTCTCGGCAGAAAGGCCCGGGCTCCCTCGTTTATGGCCATGAGCACCTGCTCGCGGCCGGCCTCTTCACCGGATTCGATGAAGATGAACTCGGGCCGCTCATCGAGGTCGGAGACCGTCTGCATCAATTTGACGCTGGCCGCGTCTTCCGGCCAGTAATCCATGACCACCACGTCCGCCCGCTCCCGGGCGATTTTATCGGCCACCGCCGCCAGGCCCCGGTCCTGGCCCAGGTCTTCGACTTCGGTGACGGTGTGTCTGGTGTCGGACAAGGCCTTGACGGCGATGCTGCGGATTTTTTCATCTTCCAGGTGCAAAAGTATCCGGGCCATGATTTCTCCAGCGGCCGGGACGGCCGGCCGC
>JAVBTP010000282.1:0-3110 GCA_031556115.1 Candidatus Adiutricaceae bacterium | reverse complement strand
CCGAAGCCAGCTACGGCCTGCCTCCGAGCGACAAGTAACCATTCGCCGGAGCCGCCCCGGGAGGGGCGGCTCCGTAACAGGCCGCCGGCCGTGAAGTTGGAGCATGCAATCATGACTGTGAAACCGGGTACCAAAATCGCCGTCTTTGGCGGCGGCATCATGGGCCAGGGCATCTGCCAGGCCCTGTTGATGGGTGGCTATGACATCACCCTGTGCGATATTTCCCAGGCCGCCCTGGAGACGGCCAAAGCCCATATCAAGACCAGCCTCGAGGATCTCAACAAGTTCGAACTGCTGAAGGACCCCAAGGCCGCCCTGGACCGCCTGACCATCACCACCGACAAGGCCGAGGCCTGCCGGGGCGCGGTCATGATCATGGAGGTGATTTTCGAGGATCTGGACGTGAAGAGGAAACTCTTCGCCGAACTGGAACAATACGCCGACGCGGACGCCATTTTCGCCACCAACACGTCCCACCTCAACCCTGAAGATATTTTTTCCCCATTGAAAACCAATCATCGCGCGCTGGCCGCCCACTGGTTCAACCCCGCCCAGTTGGTGCCCCTGGTGGAAGTGGCCAAGCTCAGCTACACCGATGAAAAATATTGGACCAGGACCATCGACATTCTCAACGACGCGGGCAAAGTGGCGGTGGGCCTCAAAAAGCCTATCCAGGGTTTGCTGATCAATCGCATCTTCAGCGCCATGGCCCGGGAAGCCTGTTATCTCAACGACCAGGGCGTGGCCGAGGTCGAAGAGATCGACAAGGCCATCATGGCCACCATCGGCATGCGCCAGTTCTGCATCGGGGTCTTCAAGACCATGGACCTCGGGAGCCTCACCGACTGGCACCCCTGTCTGGAGCTCCTGTTGCCGCTGATGGATAATTCCCCCACTCCCCCGGCCAGCATGACCAAGATGCTGAATGAAGGCCGCACCGGCATTCGGGCCGGCCAGGGCTATTACAAATATGACGTGTCGTTCGGCAGCGCCGAGACGGACCAGGAAATCCGCCACCGCGACGAAATGATCATGAAGCTTCTCAAACTTCAAGGAAAACAGTGGTGAGGTTATGAAAGATCTGCCAGTCGCTTTTTGGGATCCGATCGCTCCGGAAATCGTTGAAAAAGTCCACCGGGACACCTTGACCATCCTGGCCAGGACGGGCCTGAATTTCCACAGCCCGGCGGCCGTGGAGGTTTTCAGGAAACACGGGGTCAAGACCGACGGCCTCCGGGTCTACGTCGATGAAAAGACGGTGGAAAAGACCCTGGCCTCCTGCCCCAGGACCTTTCAGATCCACGCCCGCGATCCGGAAAAGACCGTGGACCTGGGGGCCAGGATGGTGGTGGCCACGGCCACCGGGGCCCTGTATCACGAGGACACCGTCGACGGCCGCCGGCCGGCGGTGCTGAAGGATTTCGTCAACGTCCAAAAGCTCTACCAGACCAGCGACGTGGTGGACATGACCGGCTACACCACGATCTATCCCAACGACGTGCCGGCCGACAAGAAGTTCCTGGTGATGACCCAGAACTCCCTGAAATATACCAACAAGCCCATGATCAACCCCATGAGCCACACCGGGGAAACCCTGGCCATGCTCAAGATGCTGGAGCTGGCCTTCGAGGACGGCGACATTTTCAAAAAGAAATGCGTCACCGGCGCCGGCATCACCCCCCTGAACCCCTTGCAGTACGGGGAGGAGGCCCTGGAGACCATGATGGCCTACGCCGAGCGGGGCCAGGCCCTGTTCCTGGCCCCGGCCTCGATGATCGGTCTTTCGAGCCCCATCAGCATCATGGGCACGGTGGTGCAGCAGAACGCCGAAATCCTGGCCGGCATCGCCCTGGTCCAGCTCATCAACCCTGGCAGCCCCATATTGTATATGCCGGGCTGCTTCACCGGCTACATGAAGACCGCCGGCTGCGCGGTGAGCGGGGCCGACTCCTATCTGGCCAACGCCGTCAATTTTCAACTGGCCAGGCAGAAATACGGCCTGCCCTTGCGGGGGAACGCCTCCATCAGCGAAGCCAAGGAACTCGACGCCCAGGCCGGGGCCGAGACCATGCTGGGGATCCTCATGGCCATGCTCGGCGGGGTGAGCATGTTCCACATTTCCCTCGGCATCATGGATTCCATCCTCTGCTTCAGCCCCGAGAAAATGATCATCGACGAGGAGATCTATTCCCGCTGCGCCCATATCATGAAAGGCCCCTCCCTGGAAGAGAAGGACTTCGCCCTCGACGTCATCGACGAAGTGGGCCCGGGCGGCAGCTACATCACCCACAAGAGCACCCAGCGCAATTTCCGCCGACTGTGGACCCCCACGGTTTCCAGCTGGGATTCCTACCAGCACTGGGAAGCCCAGGGCAAAAAGAGCATCGCCGTGAGGGCGGCCGAAGTGGTCAAAAAGCGGCTGGAAACGGCCGGCGAGACGAGTTACCTCTCCCCGGCGGCTGAAAAAGCCATTGCCGCGATCGTCGAACGCTGACCCCCCGCCCGCGGTGACCTTCACCGGCCCCGGCTCGGCCGAGCCGGGGCCGGCCAGGCTTATTCAATGCGAGCGAATTCTGTAAACTTGCGAAAAACCATGGTCCGGCCGTCAGGGCGGAGCGTTCGCCCGGCTTCGCTTCGTCGAAAGCCCAGCGCCGGACATGGCGCCGGCCACTGTTTTACATCATAAAGGGCCCAGTCACTTTTATTAACCCGGCCACTTTAGAAGTTGCTTCTCGGCCACTGAAGTCCAGTGATTTCGGGCTTTGGCGAAATCACGGGTACGACTTATTTCGTTGCCGGAGTAATAACGAAAAAGAGCCCTCAAGGGAGTATTTATGTCCGACAGGAGAAAACGAGCCTCGGCCGCCATTGACAGCATGTTCAAGGCCCGCTCGGTGGCGGTGCCCGGGGCGTCCAACGATCCAGGCAAATTCGGCTACATGATGATTCAGACCATTCGGGAGAGCGGGTTCACCGGCCAGATCTATCCCGTCAATTTGAAAGAGAAAGAGATTCAGGGCCTGGCCTGCTATCCGGATATCAAGAGCATCCCCGGGGCGGTGGACACCGTCCAGGTGCTGGTGCCGGCCAAGTTCGTGCCCCAGATCCTC
>JAVBTP010000268.1:0-5741 GCA_031556115.1 Candidatus Adiutricaceae bacterium | reverse complement strand
TGATGGTGGGGATGGGCACCGTGCCGCCGCCCTGGGCCAGGGCCCGTCCGGGCGCGGCCGCCACCATCAGGATGACGGTCAGGACCATCGTCAGAACCAGGGCCGTGCGGAACTTCATTTTTCCGGCTCCTCGGGATCGGCCACGCTGATGTCCAGGTGGCCGTCGAGCCGGCCGGGGCGGCGGCCGGGGCGGGGCGCGTCGGCCGGCAGCTTGAATTCCAGGTCGGCCTCCCTGGTCGCCGGGTGCGGCGCGGAAAAATCCAACCCCTCGTCATCGGTGAATTGATCCACGGTCCAGTGGGCCACGGGGGTGATGCGGTCCGGGGTGACGCCGACCACGATGAGCCGCCCCTCCACCTCCACGGCGGCCAGGAATTTGCGATTATCCAGGGCCTGGATGCCGCGCAGTTCAAAGACCGACCCCCGGCCCCTGAGGCTCCGATAGCGGCCCAGCCGCCCCAGCGCTTTAAGGGCCAGGACCAAAAGCACGAGAACCAGGACAAAGGCGCCCAGGGCCTTGACCAGGTCCAGGCCGTACATGGAAAACCCGGTGGACGGGCCGGCCGCGGCGGCGGTTTTGTCCGGGCCGGCCGGGGCCGGGGCCGGGGCCGTCGGACCGGTCGACGGAAGGGCGGGCGAGGCGGGGAGATCGGTGGCCGTCACCGCCTCTTCCCCGGCGGCCGTATTGTCCGCCGCCTCCGAGTCCCCCGGCTGCTGGGCAAAGGCGCCGGGAGTGACCGGGGTGGTTTCGGTGCCGTTCTGCTGGGCCGGGGCGGAGGCCGGCCAGGCCAGCATCAACAGCAAACCCAGGGCCGGGGCCAGAAAGCCGATCACGGTTTTTTTCATAAGACCATCCTGAAGTCTTAACTCAGACTTTTCACCCGTTCCATGGGGCTGACGATGTCGGTGACCCGGACCCCGAATTTTTCATTGACCACGACCACTTCGCCCCGGGCCACCAACTTGCCGTTGACGAAAATCTCCAGAGGTTCGCCGGCCAGCTTGGACAGTTCGATGACCGAGCCCTGGCCGAGCTGCAAAAGGTCGTTGATGACCATCCTGGCCCGCCCCAGTTCCACGGATATTTCCAAGGGGATGTCCAGAATGAAATCCAGGGGGCGCGAGGCGCCGTCGGCCGCCGCCGTCGGCGGCGGGGGGCCGAAGTGGCCGCCGGGGCCGCCGTCGGCGCCCGGAGGCGGCATGGCCGGGCCCGGATCGCCCCAATCCTGCTCCAGGCCGTCGTCGTCGTTCATGAGTTTATCGAGATCGCTTTGGGAAATCGGTGGTGAATCAGCCATAATGGTCCCGCTCCGTAGTTCTTCCAATTGGGTCTATGGTAAGTCGATGAAAATTACTCTTCCCAGATTTTCGGGGGAATGTCCCCCACCACCCGGACGGCTTTCTGCCCTCGGGAGGAGCCGGCGAAAACTTTGAATTTCGGAACGCCCTCGACCTTGACTTCCAGGGGTTCGCGCGCGTCGTGCTTGAGCATGATGACGTCACCGATGGCCAGGTTCATGATGTCCTCGCCGGTGATCATGGTCCGCCCCAGTTCAATGCTGAGGCTCACCTCGGCTTCCCGCACCCGTTCGATGAACCGGTTGATCCAGGCGGTGTCCACTTCCAGCTGATCGCTCTGAAAGCCGGCGTACAGCTTTGACCGGATGGGCTCGATGGTGGAATAGGGCAGGCAAATGATCAGGGTCCCCACGGTCTGCTCCAGTTCCACTTCAAATTTGATGACAATGACCACTTCGGTGGGGGCCACCACCGAGGCGAATTGGGGGTTGGTCTCCCCCCGCACATAACTGAGGGTCAGGGGGTGGACCGGGCTCCAGGCTTTTTCCAGATCCTCCAGGGCCATCTTGATGACCTTGGTCACCAGACGCGATTCGATGGGGGTGAAGTCCCGGCCTTCCACCTTGATGTACCCGCGCCCGCTGCCGCCGAAAAAACTGTCCACCAGATTGAAAACCAATTTGGTTTCGATGACCATGACCGCGTGCCCGCGCAAGGGGTCGGCCTTGAAGATGTGCAGGCTCGTCGGCACCGGCAGGGCTCGCATAAATTCGCCGAACTTGATCATGTCGATGGAAAAAGCCGAAATGTCAATGACCTTCCGCAGGGCCGTGGACATGGTCTGGCGGAAGAACCGGGCGAAACGGTCGTTGATGATTTCCAGGGTGGGCATGCGCCCGCGGATGATGCGGTCCTGGTTGGTCAGGTCATAGGGGGTTATCCCCTCGCTGTCGGCGCCGTCGTCGGTTTCGGTTTCCACCTCGCCGCCGCCCATGCCCTTCAACAGGGCGTCGACTTCATCCTGAGTCAGTATCTTGGCCATGCCCACCTCGTCCGCCGATGCCTGTCAATAGCAGCCGGCGCGGTTTCGCGCTTAAAAATATGGTCTTCTATTGAACCACGAATTCGGAAAAATAGATGTTCTTGACCTTGCCCGACGACAATTGGGTGTTGATGCGGTTGAGCATTTGATTCCGCAGCCTCATTTTGCCGTCCAGGGTGGATATGTCGTCATAGGACAGGCTGGACAGAAGCATCAGGATCAGGTCGCGGAACTGGGGCATTTTTTGATTGATTTCAGCGGCCAGTTCGAGCGTCTCGGCCTCCACGCTCATGGTCAGCTTGAGAAAACGCTTTCCCCCGCCGTCGCCGAGGTTGGCGATAAAAGGCTTGAACTCGATATTCTGGGGCCCGGCCATTTCGGCCGCGGCCGCGCCTTCGCCTTCGCCCCCGCCGCCATGGGCCGCCGGGGCGGCGGCTTCCGAGCCGGCCCGCTTGGGGGCCTCGATGGGCGCTTCACTGTCCTCGCCGTGGGCCGGGGCGGCCGCGGCCGTTTCGCCCTGGACTTCAGCCGGCGGGGCCGAGCCGCCGCCGAGGAGCTTGAGGCCCAGAAAAGCTCCGCCGCCGCCGATGGCCATGGCCGCGACCACGATGATGATCAGCTTGAGCTTGCCGCTTTTTTTCTTGGGGGCTTCCGTCCCTTCGGCGGCCGCCTCCTTGGCCGGAGCCGTGGTCGGAGCCGGCGGAGCTTTTTCTTTTTTGAGCGCCATGTCGTCATACCTCCAAATGGTTCTCGAAGCCGGAGCGTTTTCCGTTAGCCTGGAACGTTCCGGCCAACTGCCCTTTTCGAATTTCCGGCCCGGTCAAAGTCAGCCGCCGAAAGGCGAGCTCCGGTCGGGACGGTAAATGATGATTTCCAGGCGGCTGTTCTCCCAGGCCAGTTCCGGGTCGGTGGTGCGGGGCGAGCCGCCGCCGTGGCCGCCGAGGCGGAACCGCTTCTCCGCCAGGCCCAGGGAAACCAGGTATTCCATAACCACTTTGGCCCGCCGCATCGACAGGTCATAGGACTCCGGCCCGGTCCCTCCCTCCAGGCTGGACAGGGGGTTGGTATGGGCCTCGATACTGACCGGCATCTCCAGGTTCAGCAGGAACACGGCCATTTTTTGCAGGAGCGGCAAATTCTCCTCATAGAGGATGGTGCCCCCCTCCGGAAACAAAAGATTGCGATCCCATTGGATGACCAGGCCCCGGCCGTCTTTGGAGACGGACACCCCTTCGTCGGCCGCGTCCCGCAGTTTTTCGAAATCCGGGGTTTGCGCCGGGTCGAGCTGGAAAATGGCCCTTTTGATTTCCTCCTGGTCCAGTTGGATGTTCTCGGGCAGCCGGGGCAGGTTTTCCGCCAGTTCAATCACCGGGGCCAAGAGGCTCCGGTCTGAAAACAACAGGGCCCCGTCGCCCAGCCGAACGAAATGTTCCTCTTCTTTGAGCGTCCCTTCCGAAAACGTGAAGGGTGTGCGCGGCTCCATGTTGGTGATGCCGATGATCAACACCAGAAACGTCAAAAGGAGCGTCACCATGTCGGCGAAAGTGATGACCCAACTCGCCCCGTCACCCTGGCCCGGGTGGTTCTTGGGCCGCCGGCCGAAGAACCCGGTGCCCTCCCCCTTTCGGAACCGGCCGCCAGTCATGGGTTTTCCCCCGGGCTATCCTGCAAAAGAAAGTCAAAACCCTTAAAATTGTAGCTCGTGGCTTTTTCCTGCATCTCCCGCAACTCTTGGGAATTGACCTGGGAAAAATCCAACACCAGATCCACCCGCCTGTTTCTGGCCCGGCCCTCGGGAGTGGCGTTGCTGCGCCAGGGCTTGCCGCCGGCATAGGCGAAGACGGTCAGCCGGGAGCGGTCCAGCCCGCCTTCATCGGTCAGAAAGTCGAACACCGCCAGCGCCCGGCGGCTGGAGATGTCCCAGTTGTCCCCCACCCCGAGGGTCTGGGGCGGCAGGTTGTCGGTGTGCCCTTCGATGGCGATGGGCACCTTGTTCCCGGCCATGATCCGGGCAAAGGCCAAAAGCGTTTCGGCCGCCTCCGGCCTCAGTTCGGCCGAATCGAGAGGGAACAGCAGTTCGGAAGACAGCGAGACGATACGCTTGTTCCGGGTGTGGATGATGCTGGCCTCCCGACTCAGCAGGGCCGGCGCCAGGACCGCCCTGATCTGGGCCAGTTCCATCTCGGGCAACACCAACCGCCCCTCCTGGTCGAAGCCCGGGCCCTCTATCGGCAGCCCGTCGTCCACCCCGATGGCCAGACGCCCGCCGGGGAGGCTGCCGAGGCTGCTTTGAATGGACGATATGGCGGCCGCGTATTTGGTTTCGTCAAAATTGGCCCGGCTGACCAAAACCACAAAAAAACTCACCAGGATCAGCATGAGGGTGGTGTACAGCACCATGGTCCGGCGGCCGCCGTCCTCCACCGCCGCTATGTCGCGCCGCCTGACCATCCCGGGTCACCTGAAAATGGAGATGCGGGCCGAAGGCGGCAGGAAGGCGTGCAGCTTCTGCTCGATGATCCGGGGGTTATCGCCCCGGCACAGCGACAAAATGCCTTGGACAATGAGCTCCTGGGCCATGATTTCGTCCTGCGAGCGGGCCCGGAGCTTGCCGGCGATGGGCACGAAAATCATGTTGGACAAAATGGCCCCGTAAAACGTGGTGACCAGGGCCAGGGACATCGACGGCCCGATGCTGGAGGGATCATCCAGTTGCCGGAGCATGGCGATGAGGCCCAACAGGGTGCCGATCATGCCGAAGGCCGGGGCGAAATTGCCCATGGCCTGAAAAATATCGGCGCCCAGCCGGTGCCGCGACTCCTGAAAGGATATTTCGGTCTCCAGAATTTCCATGATGGCCTGGGGCTCCAGCCCGTCGACCGTCAACTGGAGGCCTTTTTTTAAAAAAGGATCTTTGATTTCCCTGATGTTGGATTCCAGAGATAAAAGACCCTCCTTGCGGGCCTTGGCTGAAAACGTGGTAAAACCGGTGATGATCTCCCCGATGGTGATGGGCTGGGTGATGAAGGCGTTTTTTAAAACCGAAAGAGTGTTGAGGCAGTCCCGCAGAGGATAGTTGATCATGGTGGCGCAGGCCGTGCCTCCGCAGACGACCAGCAGGGAAGGGAGGTCGTAGAAGGCGGCCAACCCCACTCCCATGGTCATGGAGACCACCAGCAGGCCGATACAGGAAAAGATCCCGATAATGGTTGCGATATCCATTGCGGTTCACCTAAAGGGTCAAGATAGGTCCGGCCAGGTCAAAAAAGTGACTGAAATCGGCCGGAAATATCTTATGCAAAAACCGAGCCTGAATTGAAGCGGGCCTTCAACTCCGCCGCTCTCCATAATATATCATAAAATATATAAGGCATATAGTACCCCGTAACTTCTTAAGTTA
>JAVBTP010000275.1:0-5159 GCA_031556115.1 Candidatus Adiutricaceae bacterium | reverse complement strand
CCGGCGAGGTGAAAGACGAAATCCACCCCCTCCAGGGCCGAAAGCACCAGCGCCCGATCGACAATGGAGCCGGTCAAGAGTTCCAGCCGGTCCCCGGTTCGCGAATCCAGCCGGGCCCGGTCGAGGTTCTCCCAACGGCCGGAGGACAGGTCGTCCAGCACCCGAACTTCGTCGCCCCGGCTCAGGAGGGCCTCCACCAGATGGGAACCGATGAAACCGGCGCCGCCGGTGACCAGGGCACGGACCAAAGCCGCTTCCTTTCTTTATCCGATTGCCGGCGGCCGGGGTCGAGCCGCCGAAGTGGCGTTTTTTCAAACTCGTTTTTTCAAGCCTGGCGGCTCTATGGCCAAAAATAATGAATATCGCCGTTCAAATTCAAATTTCGTCATCGCGCTCGGCTTGATAGATCATCTCCAGGGTCAGGTCGGTTTTAATGGCCTCCAGATAGCCGATCAGCTCGGGAATGTTGTCCGTATTCGTCATGAACGAAAACCGGGCCCCGCTTTTGCGCCGGCCGATGATCAGGGCCTCCTCCAGAGGGTCGTCACCGCTTTTGCCCAAGGCCGCCAGCACTTCGTCCAGGACGGAATATCGTTTAAATTCCAGAATTTTCATATCACCTTCCCCCGGGGCCGTTTATCCCTCTATCATGCCACTTCGCCCCCGGACCTGTCAACCGTAAATCATCGGCGGGTCATTGGCGTCGGCCCCCGCCTGAAAAGCCCCCGGGGCGTCCCGCCTGTTCCCGGGGCGTTTTGCCATTTATCCGTCTTCAGGGCCTTTTCCGTTCGCGCCCAGCGGCCGGCCAGCGTCCGTTGAGACCGCTGCAACGGCCGAGCCCGTACATTACCGGCGGCCCGATCCGAAGCCTTTGGGGGTATCGGAACGGGCCGCGCGAGGACGATCATGAGTCGAGATGGCAAATCAGGCCGTCGGTGGAGCCTGGGGGGGGGCGGCGCCTTCCGGGGCGGCCCGCTTGGTCGCGGGTCGCCGGTACCCTGTTCGCCGGTACCCTGTAACTTTACGAGTTACAGGGTGCTAGCAGGTGCTGAAGCCGCAGCGGGCGCACTTGCGGCAGGAGCCCTCCCGCCGCAGGGTCAGTTCCTGGCACTCCGGGCAGAGGTCATAACCGCCGAGTTCGGCCGGGGCGTCCGTCAATTGGCCGTTTTTGAGGTAATCCCGGCGGATGAGCATCAGGCGGCCGATGAGCTGCGGCAGGCTGTTGGCCACCACGGGGGTGTTGCACATCTTGGTGTGGACGATGAATCGTTCCCCCATGGAGACCTTGCCCAGCACTTTGACGAAACGGTCGAAAAGGCTGGGGACCTCGCGCAGGGCCACGGAAATGATCATGCCCAAAGCGGTGAAAATGGAGTTGATGGAGGCCCCCACGTCACCGGCCGAGACAAAGACTTCGCGGATGTTGTTGCGCGCGTCATTGGTCAGGGTGACGTGGGCGGTGAGGTTGGCGCTTTTGGCGGTGAAGGTGCGGCTCTCCCGGTCGCCGCCGACGTCGGCCACCGGGGAGTGGCCCTCGGCGGCTCCGGGCTGTTCGCCGGCCGCGGAGATGATGCCGTCCAGAGAGCCGTCGCGGTAGACGGTAAAGCCTTTGAGCCGTTTGTCCCGGCTCTCGACAATCAGGGCTTCGATATCCTCCACCGTGGCTTCACGGGGGAGGTTGATGGTCTTGGAGACTCCCGTGTGGCAGTGGTATTGGAAAGCGGCCAGCATGTCCAGCTGTTGGGACGGGCTGAGTTTCAAGGCCGTCTGGGACTCGGCCTTTTGATGGAAGTCCGGGTGTTTGGCAAATAAGTCGACCAACTCCACCGGCGCCAGGGTGAACTCCAGCCAGCCCCGGGCCGCGTCGCGCACCCGCCGGTTCTGGGCCAGGGCGAAGAAGGGCTCGATGCCGGTGTCGATGTTCCGCAGAAAAACCGAAACGCTGCCGGTGGGGGCCTGACTGGTGGTCAGGCTGTTGTAAAAACCGCCCCTGGTCGACACCCAGTCGTTGAGGATGTCGACCTGGGTGGCCGGGCTGTCGTCGCCTTCGGCCGCCCCGTTCTGGATATTGCCGGCCGGGGAGTCGGCCAGGGTCTCGGCCAATTCCTGCAGGTGCCTGGACCAGAAAGCGCGGTTTTCGTAAACGTGGCCGGTGAGGTCGGCCAGCTCGGCCGACAGGTTCAAGGTGCCCAGGGTCAGGAAGGCCTGGGTGATCTTGGCGAAACGGGCGGCCGCGGCCGAACCGTAATCCACCTCGCCTCGAAAGGCCAGCAAAAGGGCGGTGTGGAAGCCGCTCATGCCCACGCCCACCGGCTTTAAGGCCTGGGTCTTTTCCCGGATTTCCGGCAGGGGATAGCCCTCGTCGAACTCCAGCACCAGGTTCCCTAAAAAGCAGGCCAGGGCGGCGGCTTCCGAAAGTTTTTTCCAGAACCGGCGGCTGAATTCATCGCTCCAGGCCGGGGCCGGCTCCCAGGCCGGCGCGTCGGGCTCCATGGTCAACTGGTCAAAAACCTCTCTCGCCAGGCGGGCGGCGTTGACGGTGATGAGGTTGCAGGCCGAACCGGCGCTGGCCAGATATTCCCCGCAGGGGTTGGAAAAACGGGGTTCGTCCTCGCCTTTGAGGGGAGAGTATTCGAGCATATTGTCCACGAACAGCAGGCCCGGATCTCCGGTGGCCCACATGTTGCTGGCAATGAGGTTGATCAGTTCCCTCTGATTCCAGAAATCGCCAAAAGCGTTGACCGAAATGTTCATGTTCGACAGGTTGGTGCCCTGGGCCGGCCGATCCTCGGGCGGCAGAGTCTGGATGTATTTCGTCAGGCCGGCGTTGAAGTTTTTGGATTTGACAAAATCGACGATGTCTTTGTGGTTCCAGTCCAGTTGCACTAAAAGGGCGCCCCGGCGGCGGCCGCCCTGGTTGGTGGTGCCGGTGACCGCGTCAAAGTCGGGCAAAAAGCCCACCGGACCGCTGGCAATGCCCTGGCCGGCGTCCACCGGGGAACCTTTGGGCCGCAAGTGCGACAGGTCTATGCCCGCCCCGCCGCCGGACATGTAGATGGTGCGCATCTTGTGGCGCATGTCTTCAATGTCGGCCAGGCTGTCCTCCACCCAACCCAGGGGGTAGCAGGAAAAAAAGCCCGGCCGGCGGGTGTGGGGGTTGCCAAAAGACATCAGAAAGGGGGTGGCGGGGATGAGGCGGCGATTTTTAAGGGCCTCGGTCAGGAGTTCCATCCGTTCCGGAGTGGCGATGGGGCTGTCCAGGGAGCGAAGCTTGGGGATGATGCGGCGTTCGATGATTTCGCTGTAATTTTTTTCCAGCGGAGCGCCGGTCCGGGGGTCCCGTACCGCGTATCGGGTGGCGGTCAGGTATTCGTCAATGGTTTGCCAGGCCTGTTGAACGGAGGTGGTCATATCGTTCCCCTTGTTCTGAAATTGCGTTTATCGTGGATTGAAGACTGAAAGGGCGAGACCACCGCTTGTGGTCTCGCGCTTTGGAACTACAATATAAAGTATTTCCCGTGGAATTGGAAGCGAAAAAACCGCCTCGGAGCCGGTTTGGCCGGACGCGTTTTCAAATCGCTGAAATAGGCGAAAATTTGGCCGGACGAAAATAAAATCCGGCGCGGGAAAAGCGGCGGCCGGGCGCCAGAAACGAAGGGGGCGCCCGGCCGTGATGGAAAGGGGAAGGCTATTTCGAACTGGGGAGGGCTTTTTCCTGCGCCTCCGAGATGGCATTCAAAGTCTTGTTGATCAGGCCCAGTTCCGTCTCGGTGGGCCGTATGATGGCCGGGAGCTGATCCAGTTGAGATCTGTCGTTGATATCCGCGGCCAGGGCCTGGGCAATGCCGATCTTGGTGAACACATAGGCGAAACGGGTCTCGGTCAGGCCGCTCTTCTTGACCACCGCCGGAGCTTTGCTCTGGTCCTTCATGGCCTCGGCCATGTCAGGTATCACCTTGATATAGGTGTCGATGTCAGCCTGGGTCAGGGCCGGTTCTTTTTTCCAGGCCGCCTCAACTTCGGGGGGGAGGCCGCCGGGCGCCTGGGCCAGGGCCAGGGGGGCGGCCAGGATGACCATAACGGCCGCCAGGGCCAAAGCCAACCATTTTTTCTGTATCATGAAAATTCTCCAATGACGCTTCGGAGTGGAAGCGAAAATAAGGGGTTCCGCAATGAGAACCCCGAATAGAATCATGGCGCGCATGGTTATTACCCCGGCAGTCGGCGAAGTCGGTTCTCGGCGGCGGAAGTCCAGTGATTTCGGGCTTTGGCGAAATCACGGGTATGACTTATTGTGTTGCCGGAGTAATAAATTGGCCGATACGTTATCCGGCCGGCGGATAAATTACCAATAGCTGTTTTTTATTGTAACAGAAACGGTGGAAATAGCAATCGGGGACTTGATTCCGGAGCTTTTCCACCAGCGGCTGTTGGTCCCCGGAAAGAAAATTCCGTTACTGGCCCGCCGGGCGCCCCGGGGTGATCCACTTGGCCAGGCAGCGAAACAACTCGGTGAGGTCCAGGGGCTTGCAGATGTGATCGTTCATACCCACGGCCAGGCTTTTTTCCCGATCCTGGGCCATGGCGTGGGCGGTCATGGCCACGATGGGCAGGTGGTCGAAGCGGGGGTCTCGCCTGATTTCCGAAGTGGCGGCCAGGCCGTCCATAACCGGCATCTGAATATCCATCAGGACCAGGTCGAAATCCCCGGCTCGCACCAGATCCACGGCCTGGCGGCCGTCACCGGCCACCGTGACTTCCAGGCCGGCGTTTTTGAGAATGCGGCTGGCCACCAGCTGATTGACTTCATTGTCTTCGGCCAGCAGAATCCTGGCGCCGGCCAGATGCTTGACCAGGGCGGTCGCGTCGCGGCCCTGGGCCGCGACGGCCAGCCGCCGTTTCTCATCCTCCCCGTTTTGGCCGCCGAAAAGCACGGCCAGGACGTTGTGCAGCGACGAAGGGGACAGGGGCTTGGGCAGGACCGCTCGAATACCCACGGCTTTGGCCTGGTGAATGACCTCGTCGCAACTGTAGGCCGTGGCCATGATCGCCGCCGGAACCCGGTCCGGGGCGGTGAGCTGGTTGATCCGGTCGGTGGTTTCAATGCCGTCCATCTCGGGCATCCGCCAGTCCACGAGCAGGAGGTCCAGTTTCTCCCC
>JAVBTP010000168.1:0-3772 GCA_031556115.1 Candidatus Adiutricaceae bacterium | reverse complement strand
GGCCAATCGGCTTTTAGGCCCCGGCCTGGCCCCGGGGCCGGCCGCCATTCTGGCCTCCTTCGGCCAGTTGGCCGCCAGCGGCCGGCTGTTTCAGGAAATGGCCGTCACCGTCGGGCGCGGCGCCCTGGGGATACTGCTGGCCAACTTGGCGGGGGTGGTTTTGGGGCTGGCCGCCGGCCGCTTTCCCGGCGCCTTGCGCCTGGTGGCTCCGCTGGTGGCGGGTTTACAGGCCTGCCCGCCCGTGGTCTGGATCGCCCTGGTCATGGTCTGGGCCGGAACCGGCGGCCTGGTGCCCGTGGCCACCGTCTTCGCCGCCACCCTGCCCTTGGTTTTCAGCACCACCGCCCAGGGCGTCCTGGCCCTGGACCGACGGGTTATGGCCATGAGCCGGCTGTATGAAGTGCCTCTCGGCCGGCGGCTGCGGTTTTTTGTCGGGCCGGGGGTCTGGCCTTATTGGCTGGCCGGATTCTCCACCGTGCTGGCCACCGGCTGGAAGGCCGCGGCCGTGGCCGAGTTCCTCGGCAGCCACCAGGGCATCGGCGCCCGCATCTATTGGAGTTACAGCAAACTCAACATGGAAGAACTCAACGCCTGGGCCCTGGCCCTGGTCGTTCTGGGAGTGGCGCTGGAAGGCGCGGTCATTACGCCCCTGCGCCGCCGGGCCGCCGCGCTCCATACCCGGGGACGGGACGGATATGCCTGAGACGATCAAACCAGTGGCCCCCTCCCTGGGATTGATGGCGGTGGGCAAGAGCCACGGCGGCCGGGTGATCGTGGCCTCGGCCAGCTTGAAAATCGCCGGCGGGGAGACGCTTTGCCTGACCGGGCCATCCGGTTTTGGCAAAAGCACCTTATTGGAAATGATGGCCGGCCTCCAGGCCCCGGACCAGGGCCGGGTGGTCCGGAACACGCCGGTCGCCTTCATGTTTCAGGATGATGTTCTCATCCCCTGGCTGACGGCCGGGGACAATCTGCGGTACATCCTCCCCCCGGGCCTGCCGCCCGACGCGGCGCGGGAACGGGTCGCCAACTGGCTGGGGCGTTTCGGCCTGGACGGAAACCAGTACCCGCCGGCCATGAGCGGCGGCATGCGGCGGCGGCTGTCGCTGGCCCGCGCCTTGGCCTCCGGCCGGAAAACCCTCATTCTGGACGAACCCTTCGCTTTTCTGGACGAGGCCTGGCAGACGGCGGTGGCCGGGGAGATCAAGGCCCAGGCCGCGGCCGGCGCGGCCGTGGTTCTGGCCAGCCACACCACCCGGCCGCTCGGCGAAATCGACTCGGCCGGCCTGCGGGTCATCCCCCTGGATCGTTCTCCGATACACCTCGGGTGATGGCCGCCCGTGAGGCCTGAAAAGGATCGATCGGGCCGGCGGTGTCGATCAGATGAATCCGGCCGCTTTTTTTTCGGCGATCTCGGCCCGGAGCCGCCCATAGTTGGCCTCAATATTCCCCCGACCGAAGATCGGCGGGCAATGCCCGCAGACGACCGTCTCCACCCCGGCCAGGGCTTCCACCCGTTCGATGCTGTCATACATGTCCCGCGGCCGGCCGCCGGGCAGGTCAAAGGCCCCGATGGTGCCCGGGAAGTACAGGTCGCCGGCCACCAGCAGGCGGCCCTCCGGCCAATACAGGCTCAAGCCGCCGGGGCTGTGGCCGGGCGTCAGAAAAAGCTGGAAACCATGCCCCCCGAAGGCCAGACTCCCCTCTTCCAAAAAGCGAAAAGCCCGGTTGGCCGCGAACCGGCCCGAGTCCGGAAAAAAAAGCCCGCCCCCGCCCGCCAGATACTCGCGCTCCAACCGGTGCAGAGCCAGGGTTGTTCCGTAATCCCGTTCCAGAATCAAACCCGCCTCCATATGGTCCGGGTGGCTGTGGGTGAACAGGGCCAGAGTGAGGCCGGCGGGGTCCAGGCCATCGGCGCGGATCGCCGCCGCCCGTTCGGGCCAGCGGCTCCCCAGGCCGGGGTCGATGATCATTTTTTCAGGGCCGTCAATAATGATCGCGTTGGCGTTGACCCCTTCGGGCGCGTCATAGCCGGTTCCGGGATAAAAGTACAGAAAAGGAGCCAAATTCACGGTGATTGCCTCCGAAGCCATCGGCGAGAGCCGGTCTGAACGGCGACGGCCGCTCCGTGTTTTTATAACACGGGCGGCCGCCGTTGACAAGCAAGGCGTTTATAACCTGGCCAGCCGCTCGTACCGGTCCGGCGGCTTTGCATATTCATTAAATAAGTTTAGTCGACGGGTCAACGTCTTCAATGGCGCGAAGGGCTGTCGCCGCGCACCGGATACACGTCCGCCGGGCACCCAGGCCGGTCACGAAAAGAATCAGGCCGACAACAAAAATCATATTGGCGGCCACGGTCGCGGCGCCGGTGAGGATACCGCCGCCCAAGGCCAAAACCATCAAGGAAAAAACCAGAAAAATAACACCCAACCGAAACATGACGTATCCTCCTTTCACGATGGCCGGGGACCGGGCGGCGTCTTGCCGCCCCGGCCTCACTTGTTGCTCTGGTCTTCCATGGCCGCCTCGGCTTTCTTCAAGGCCGCCTCATGGTTGGCAATGCCCGCTTTTTGGCTTCTGATAAAAGCCGCCATGCAGGATTCATAGTCCCTCATGTCATTGGTATCGGAACTGTCGTCGGTCTTGGGCTTCTTGCAGGGATTTTCCGAAACGGCGGTATCGGCGAAAGCGGAGGAGGCCGCCACAAACATGAGGGCGGACAGGGCCAGGGCCAAAATGGATTTTGTCATTTTTTGTCTCCTTCATTTTTGAGTTTTATGGAACGGCTTGGGGGTATTGAAATGAAGTCCCATACCCGTTTCCCGGGTTTCGGGCCGCGACCGCGCCATTTGGATTGTTTTGCGAAACAGAGCTCTCAAGCGTATTGGCCAGCGAAGTGATTGCGGCGGATTATTTTCCGCGGCGGCTCGGCTGTCGATTCAAAATCGACCACGCCTTTTACGGGCCGCACTCAGAGTGCGCATATAGGAGAGGGTACGTGGCGGCCGGATATTGACCCGGCGGAGACGGGGCGAAAACCCGATGGCCCGGGGGTTGGCCGCATCGTGGCCTCACCCCGGACCGTCGAGCCGCCGGGCGGCAACCGTGTGCAGGCCGAAAAAGAAGACCCGGCCGCGAAAGAAGATCGAACCGGCGGCGCCCCAGCCTGGGACCGCGGCCCCGAAACGACATCAAAAAGCATTCCCCGGCGAAACACGGCGGTCATCCTCATCGTCGTGCCGGCAGTTTGGCATCGGATTAAAAATGACCGGCGGGCGGGAATCGACGCCCGCCTTTTTAATTGGACTTGTTGCTCATGTCCTCCATAGCCGCCTCGGCCTTCTTCAAAGCCGCCTCATGGTTGGCGATACCCGCCTGTTGGCTTTTGATAAAAGCCGCCATGCAGGACTCATAGTTCTTCATGTCATTGGTATTGACATTGTCGGTTTTCGGCTTGGTGCAGGGGCTTTCCGGAATGGCGGTGTCGGCGAAAGCAGAGGAGGCGGCCGCGAACATGAAGGCGGACAGGCACAGGGCCAAAATGTTTTTTGTCATTTTCAATCTCCCTCCATTTGGTGAGTTGGTGACTACGGGCTTTCTGGGAATTCAGATGAAGCCGGCCGATTTTTGGCGCCGCACCGTGGCCGGCGCCAGTCCTTTACCATGCTGAATTTAGGATAGCGCCCGTACATGACAAACAGGTTACAAGCTGATGTCAATTCGGTTACATTTCAAGGAGACCATAACCAGGCGAGCCGGGGGGGGGGGG
>JAVBTP010000047.1:0-8318 GCA_031556115.1 Candidatus Adiutricaceae bacterium | reverse complement strand
ACGGCGCCGGCGTTGGTTTTGCCGAACTTGGCCCCGGTTCGGGGATCGAGCAGAAGGGGAATGGTGAAGCCAAAAGCCTCGCCCCCCTTGACCCGGCGGATAAGATCCACCCCGGCCACGATGTTGCCCCACTGGTCCTGCCCGCCCATCTGAAGCTTGTTGTTATGGGTCTCAAAGAGGTGGAGAAAATCGTAGGCCTGCAGGATCAGGGAGTTGAATTCCAAAAACGTCAGGCCGTCCTCCAGCCGGGCCTTGTAGCTTTCGGCCGACAGCATGCGGTTGACCGAAAAATGCCGGCCGATGTCCCGCAGGAATGCGAGATAATTCAACGGCAGGAGCCAATCGCTGTTGTCCACCATGATGGCTTTGCCGCCCTGGTGAAGGCTGATGAACTTGGCCGCCTGGGGCCGGATGCCGGCCATGTTTTCCAGAATGGTTTCGCGGGTCATGAGCCTGCGCTGTTCGCTGCGGCCGCTGGGGTCGCCGATCATGGTGGTGCCCCCGCCCATCAGGGTGATGGGCCGGTGCCCGGTGCGGTCCAGCCAGGAGAGCACCATCATGGGCAGCATGTGGCCCACATGAAGGGAATCCGCGGTGATGTCAAAGCCGATGTAGGCCGTGACGACTTCTTTGCCGAAGAGGTCGATCAGGCCGGCCTCGTCGGTGCACTGGTAGATATACCCGCGTTCCTTCAATATGTCATACGTGTTCCGCTTCTCCATGGTCCGGCAGTCCCCCCTCCGTTTGATATAAGCCCGCGGCTCAGGACTTTTCGTCCTCTTCATATTCGTCGTCGTCGTCACCGCCATCCCGGCCGGGCCCGCACTCCTCACCGGCTTCGTCGGCCATCTCCCGGTAGGTCCGGGCCAAAAGCTCCCAGGGGGCCATCTCCTCCCCGCTCTGGGGGTCGGTGACCTTGGCCAAGAGGGCGGCGGAGGACTTTTCCTCCACCCCTTGCATCAGTTTTTGGAATTCAGCCTCGGCCTCTTTATAGACCCGTTCACAGTCATCGCCGGAGGCGTAAAAACATTTTTCGGAAATGGTCACCATAGCCGCCAGTTCCCGCAGGACCGCGGCGGTCTGGCAGAGCCATTCCAAAAAGCCGTGGGCCGCCTCGTTATGGGTCCAAAGGTCCCCGCCGAGCATTTCCACGAAGAGCAAGTCCTCGCGATAATCAGGGGCTTCGGGGCCGGCCTCCCAAAAGGGATTGGGCGCGGTCAGGCGACCGGTGAGGAAGAACATGGCGTAGGGAGCCAAAATGAAAGCCCGGCGCAGATGGTCGGCGGCCAAAGGCAGATCACCCCGGATAAAGGCCAGGTAGGCCAGGCTGTAATGGGCCGTGGGCCGGACGGACAGCTGTTCCCGCAAAATGACCCCGGCCTCTTCCAACTGATCGGCGGCGATGGCCAGTTCGCCCAGCTCCCGCCGACGCTCAAAAAGATCCTCGGGGTCGAAAGCCAACTGGCGACGGGAGGCCTCCAGGGCCGCCCTATAATCGCCTTTGGCCACCAGGGCCTCCACATAGCCGGCGTGGCAGCGCAAAAAACACTGGACATCGGAATTCTCCGCGTCCAGGGGGCCGCTGAACCCCTCGGGCATCAATTTTAAAGCCTCCCGGCAGCCTTTGACATACAGAGCCGAGGACTCTTCCTCGTCATCGGACTCGTCATGGATCCCGGCCAGGACGGCGTAGCCCCGCAAAAAGAGCGGATCTTTACTGATCATACTCTTGATGGCGCGGATGGCCTTTTTGGGATTGGCGCCCCCCTCGTCCAGCGAAGCGGCGATATCGCGCAGCTGCGCCAGCTTCTGGCCGGCCGCCTCCTCATCGGTGGGCACGAAAACGCCCAAACCATGACGAACCTGAAAAATTAGGGACATACGACCTCTCTCTGTCTGATTTGTTCAAGACCGCGGAACGGCCACACATACGGCAGGCCAAACCGACACCCGTCGAACCGGAAGCCCCAAGGCCGACGCGGCCCCCGGGGGGACACGCACATCCACCCGGCGGCGTCCATCGCGCCGGCAACAATATCTGAAGGTATCACATATCGGGTGTCAGGGGAACCCAAAAGCTCCGCCGCCTCAGGCCGGCGGAGCTTTTCGGGACAGGGTTCAGATTCACTAACGTCTAAATATACCATAATTGAATATGAATTGCACTATATTTATGCACTTTTTTCATTTTTTACGGCCATTCCAACGATTCGACCATGACGCGAAAAAATTCCCATGGCCGCCCGGAGAGGGAATTTTGACGAAATCACGGGTACGACGTATTGGCCGCCGGGGGGACGAATCATAAAACGCTCTGAATGTTTGCCAAAACAGCCGTAAACGTGATACCATTGGTCGACGGTCAGGGGCGCCCTCCACCGGGGCGCCCCGTCTCCATTACATTAACCCGGCAACTTTAGAAGTTGCTTCTCGGCCACTGAAGTCTAGTGATTTCGGGCTTTGGCGAAATCACGGGTGCGACTTATTTTGTTGCCGGAGTAATAAAACCCCCTGGTTGTCAGTATGAGTGATGAGCTCCTGAACGAATTCATTTTTGATTCCCGCGACCATCTCGGCACCGCCGGCGCCCAGCTTCTGGAACTGGAAAAGGCGCCGGAGTCGCTGACCGCCTTGAACGCCTTGATGGGGACTTTGCACACCATCAAAGGCAACAGCGGCTTTTTGGATTTCCAAAACCTCTACAAGCTCCTGCACCACGCGGAAAGCTTATTGCAGACCGTCAGGGAACAACAGGGCGCCTGCCCGCAAAAAATGATCGACCTGCTGTTGCAGGTGCTGGACACGGTGGAAGCCCTCCTTGACCGCTTGGAGGGCGGGGACGACGACCGGGTGGACTGGCTGGACACTTTGAATCAGGCCCTGTCGGAATCCGAGGCCGCCCTGGAACAGGTTGAGCGGAACAGCCCCCCGGAGGCGGAGGCCGCCCCGGGAACAAAACGGCCGGCGGCGGCTCGGCCGGCCGCCGGCGCGGCGGGCGGCCGCCCCGCGTTCGTCATCAAAGACGACCTCAGCGGCAAGGTCAATCTCATGACCCTGAAAGACGGCCAGTTGGCCGAGGAGGACGGGATCCTGCCGCCCAAGGTCGAAGCCATGTGGGAGGCCGGACTCCGGGGGTTGGTGCTGGACCTCAGGTCCCTGTCCAACCTCACCAGCCGGGATCTGAAAGCCCTCATCGCCATCGGCCGGAAAAAGCCTGAAAGAACCGCTTTTCTGCTCGATCCCCAGAGCCAGGAATCCCTGCGACGGGTTTTTCTCATACTCAGCCTCGACCGGTTCATGCGCTTTTTCCCCGACAAGGACCAGGCCCTGGCCTTTATCAAGGCCAACAAATAAACGGCCCGTCGACGACGCTGCCACTCCCCGGCCATGGGTTACGCCCGTGGCTTTTTTCCGAGCCGAAAGCTTCCGAGGACATGATGCTCAGAAAAGACAGACCGCTGGTGGCCGTAGTCGGCGCCGGCTATTGGGGCCAAAACCTGGTGCGTAATTTTTACCGCCTGGGCGCGGTGAAATGCATTCTGGATGACAATCCGTCCACCGTCCAAAAGCGGCTGGAAGACCACCCGGGCATTCTGGCCGCCGCTTCCTTTTCGGAAATTTTAGGCGACGCGGAAGTGGCCGCGTTGGTCTTGGCCACCCCGGCCGTAACCCACTTCGATCTGGCGCGCCAGGCCCTCCTGGCCGGCAAGCATGTTTTTGTGGAAAAGCCCCTGGCCCTGACCCTGGACCAGGGCCGGGAACTGGTGGCCCTGGCCCAGGCGAAAAACCTGATTCTGATGGTGGACCATTTGCTCCAGCACCACCCGGCCTACGTCAAACTGCGGGAACTGACCGGGAGCGGCGAACTGGGGCGCCTGCGCCATATCCACTCCCGGCGCCTCAGCTTCGGCAAGATCAGGACCGAGGAGGACGCCTGGTGGTCATTCGCGCCCCACGACATTTCAATGGTTCTCGGGCTTCTGGGCCGGGAGCCGGAAACCGTGGCCGCCCGAGGCGGATGTTGGCTCGACCCGGACCGGGCCGACCAGGTGGAGGCCACCCTGAATTTCAGCGGCCACGTCACCGCCCAGATCTCGGTGAGCTGGCTCAACCCGGTCAAGGAACACCGGCTGGTGGTGGTGGGCGAGGAGAAAATGGCCGTCTTTGACGACACCCGCCCCTGGGCCGAAAAAGTGACCCTGTACCCCCACCGGATCGCCTGGGCCGGTCAAAAACCCGTTGCCCAGCCGGGCCGGGCCGAGACGGTGGAATTGACGGAAAGCGAACCCCTGGCCGCCCAATGCCGCGAGTTTCTTCAGGCCATGCTCGATCGGCGGCCGCCCCGAACCGACGGGGCGGAAGGCCTGAGGGTGCTGACCGTGCTGACGGCCGGCTCGGCTTCGCTCACGAACGGCGGCCGTCCGGAACCCCTGGCTGATCACGGCCTGGAATATTTCGTCCACCCCACCGCCGTCATCGATCCCGGGGTCAAGATCGGCCGGGGCGGCAAGGTCTGGCACTTTTCCCATCTCCTGCCCGGCACGGAACTGGGGGAAAACTGCAACCTGGGGCAGAACGTGGTGGTGGGCCCCAAGGTGAAGGTGGGACGGAACGTCAAAATCCAGAACAACGTCTCGGTCTATGAGGGGGTCAGCCTGGGGGACGACGTCTTTTGCGGACCCAGCATGGTGTTCACCAACGTCATCAACCCTCGGGCCGATATCGTCCGCAAAGACGAATACCGCCCGACCCCCGTGGGGCGCGGGGCCACCATCGGGGCCAACGCCACCATCGTCTGCGGCTACCGCCTGGGGGCCTGGTGTTTTATCGGGGCCGGGGCGGTGGTCACCGCCGACGTGCCCGACTATGCCCTGATGGTCGGCAACCCCGCCCGGCGCCACGGCTGGATGTGCCGTTGCGGCCACCGGCTGCCGAAAACCTTGGACTGCGCCCACTGCGGGCGCGGCTATCAGGAGGAAGGGCCGGACCGGCTCAAACCTGTGGACGAATTTTTCGAGAAAGAGGACCGGACATGAGTTTCGCGTTCATTGACCTGCAAAAACAATATGAAGCGCTGAAAGCCGAAATCCAGGCCGAACTGGATCGGGCCCTGAGTCAGGCCCAGTTCATCAACGGCCCCCAGGTGGCGGCTTTGGAGGAGGCGCTGGCCGAATATGTGGGCGTCAATTACGTCATCGGCTGCGGCAACGGCACCGACTCTCTGGAAATGGCCCTCATGGCTTTGGGGGTGAAGCCGGGGGACGCGGTCTTCTGCCCGTCCTTCACCTTCATCGCCACCGCCGAAGCGGTGGCCCTCTTGGGCGCCCACCCGGTTTTCGTGGACATCGACCCCCGTACCTACAACCTCGACCCGGCCGACCTGTCGGCCAAGATCGAGGCGGTCAAGGCCGGGGGCCGTTTCACGCCCCGGGGGGTCATTCCCGTGGACCTCTTCGGCTTGCCGGCCGACTATGAGGCCATCGAACCCGTGGCCGCCCACCACGGCCTGTTCGTGCTGGAGGACGCGGCCCAGGGCTTCGGCGGGCGCCAGCACGGCCGCCGGGCCGGCGCCTTTGGCGACCTGGCCAGTTTCAGCTTTTTTCCGGCCAAGCCCCTCGGCGGCTACGGCGACGGCGGGGCCTTGCTGACCAACAGCCAGGCCCAGGCCGAAGTGCTGAAAAGCCTGCGCACCCACGGGTCCGGCGCGCATAAATACGAACATGTCCGCCTGGGCCGGAACTCCCGGCTGGACACTTTGCAGGCGGCCATCCTCTCGGTCAAGCTGCGGGCTTTTCCCCGCGAACTGGAGGAACGCCAGCGGGTGGCCGATCTCTACACCCGCCTCTTGTCCGGCCACCTGGACACGACGCCGTATATCCCCGAGGGGTACCTGTCCTCCTGGGCTCAATACACGGTGCGGGTGCCGGCCAAGCGGCGGGAAAAGCTCATGGCCGACCTCAAGACGGACGGGGTGCCGACCATGATCTATTATCCCAAACCCCTGCACCTGCAACCGGCCTTCAGCCATCTGGGCGGCCGGCCGGGCGACCTGCCGGCTTCGGAGGCCGCTTCCGCTGAAGTGCTGAGCCTGCCGATGCATCCGTATCTCAGTGATGACGACGTCAAAACCATTGCCGGACTGGTGATCAAAAACGTATAAAGGGGGACCGATGCCCGAATCCGTGCACGAAAAAGAACTGCTGGCGAAAATCGAGGCCAAGACGGCTGTGGTCGGGGTGGCGGGCCTGGGCTACGTGGGGCTGCCGCTCATTCTGACCTTTGCCGAAGCCGGCTTCAAGACGTTGGGCCTGGATGTGGATCGGGATAAAGTCGAACGGCTGCGTTCCGGTCGCACCTACATCGCCCATATCCAGGCCGAACGCATCCGGAAAGCGGCGGACGGCGGCCTGTTGGAGGCCACCGACGACTTTTCCCGGGCGGCGGAGGCCGACGCCCTGATCATCTGTGTGCCCACCCCCCTGACCATCCACCGCGAGCCCGACCTCAGCTTCGTCACCGGCACGCTGGAGAGCCTCAAGCCCCGCCTGCGGGCCGGGCAGCTGTTGTCGCTGGAGAGCACCACCTATCCAGGCACCACCGATGAAGTGCTGCGCCCCGCCGTGGAAAGCCGGGGGCTCACCATCGGCCGCGACTTCTTTCTGGTCTACTCCCCCGAGCGGGAGGACCCGGCCAATCCCAGCTTCGGCACCCGGAACATCCCCAAAGTGCTGGGGGGAACCACCGAGGCCTGCGCCCGGGCGGGTCTGGCGCTCTACCGCCAGGTCATCAAACAAATGGTGCCGGTCAGTTCCACCCAGGCGGCCGAACTGACCAAATTGCTGGAGAACATCTATCGCTCGGTCAACATCGGCCTGGTGAACGAATTGAAAATCGTGGCCGACCGCATGGGGCTGGATATTTTTGAAGTCATCAACGCGGCGGCCACCAAACCTTTCGGCTACACCCCCTTCTATCCGGGGCCGGGCATCGGGGGGCACTGCATCCCCATCGACCCCTTCTACCTGACCTGGAAAGCCCGCGCCTACGGGGTCCACACCCGCTTCATCGAACTGGCCGGCGAAATCAACCGGGCCATGCCCGGCCGGGTGGTGGAGAAACTGGCCACGGCCCTGAACGGGCACGGCCGGGCCATCAAGGATTCCAGGATCCTCATCCTGGGCATCGCCTACAAGAAAAACGTCGACGACATGCGCGAATCGCCTTCGGTGGAGGTCATGGAGCTCCTGCGGGACCGGGGCGCGGTCTTGAGCTACAACGATCCCCACGTGCCGGTTTTTCCCCGGATGCGCCGCCGCCATTTCGACCTGGCCAGTGTGGACCTGACCCCGGAAATTTTGCAAACGGCCGACGCCGTGCTTCTCCTGACCGACCACGCGGCCTACGACCATGCATTCATCGCCCGTCACGCCCGCCTGATCATCGACACCCGAGGCGTTTTTCCCAAAGCTCCGCACATAGTCCGGGCCTGAAAACGCCTGTTTCATGAAACACCGAAGCCGGCCCGGCAATCGTCAGGCCGGCTTCTCTTTTCCGGTTTCGGGCTTCGGGTCTCGGGCTTCGGGTCTTGGACTTTTCACCCGCCCCTTATCGCCGGTCGAACTTTTTTTCGATATCGGCGCGGCCGATCAGTTGGATGGCCGGCCGGCCGTGGGGGCAATAGGCTCCGTTGGGGGTGGCGGCCATGTCGGCTAAAAGCCGCTCCATGGCTTCCACGGTCAGTTTGTCCCCGGCCTTGATGGCCGCTCGGCAGGCCAGGCTGTAGATCCAACTGTTGGCCATGCTGTTCAGAGTTTCCGTCAGCCCCGCCCCCTCGAGGGCCGCCAGGCGGCCGCTGGCCGCGCCCAGTATTTCCAGCAGCGGCGGCCAGGGATCCTGCCCGCCCAAAATGGCCGGGGCGCTTTTCAGAATAAAGGTGCGGTCGCCGAAGGGCTGGAGATCGAACCCCAGGCGTTCCAGGTGGGGCGCCAGCTTTTCCGCCGCCAGGGCCTCCTGGGGCGGCAGATCCATGGTGTCGGGAAAGAGCAGGGCCTGGCTCGGCAAACCCTGCTCCAGCTTTTCCCGCAAATGGTTATACATGATCCGTTCGTGGGCCGCGTGCTGGTCGACGATATACAGCCCCGCCTCCCCCTGGGCCAGGATGTAGCTCTGATACAGCTGGCCCAACGGCTTGAGCCGCGTCAAATCACCAGGGCCATCGCCCTGGACCCGCCCAGGGCCCTCGCCCGGGCCCCCCCCCCGGCGAGAGCCCCGGGCCCCCCGGCGCGGCCCCCCCGCAGGCACCCAGGCGGGCGGCGGGC
>JAVBTP010000216.1:0-5323 GCA_031556115.1 Candidatus Adiutricaceae bacterium | reverse complement strand
CTTTCGAAGGGCGCAATCCGCAACTGCGATCCGCCTTGGGCGTACCCGACAAGCGGGCCACGCTGATCGGGGAAAGTGTAGCCACAGAGGACGCCGCGCATGCTAGGACGGCGACGGGACGAGAACGCCGCGAACCAGAGGTTTTGCCAAATGCGACCATGGCCCATGCCCATGGGGAAATCGACCTGATGCAGCAGATCGCCAAACATTTTAAAGGTAAGGGCGGAACTGAGGGTAAGGATATCAGTTTGATCGTCGGTGGTAGGCCTATCTGCTGGCGCTGCCACGATGATATACCGTTGATGGCGAAAAAGATGGGGCTCAACTCGGTCACTATCTACGAACAGGCGACTGGAAGGCTTTGGCATCTGGATATGCGGGCAGAAAACCCCGAATTGCAGACAGCTTATAAACCGAAAGGTGATAGGAGGAAATAGCCATGAAAAGTCTTGATGTTAATTTAGGCAGAGAAACCATAATTGATGGGACATGGGAGGAAATCGTCAAACTCTTTGAATGCCTTAAAGAGAATAAAGGCGATACGCAATTAAACATGTACATTGACGAGACAGACCGCGATGCACTTATCGGCAGGCCGTATATGTTTATTGTCAGGAAAATAAGCCCATATTATTTTCCAACCAAGCTCATTCGGGGGGGGGGGGCGTGGAGTTACTATAATCCGAACGGGATCGAGGAAGCGGGTGGCGAGAGGATGATAGATGGAGGAGACGGCTATTGGGACGCCATGACCATGACTTTGGACTATGATTTAGTTTTGAGTATGGCCAAGGAGTTTTACGAAACAGGAGATGTTGCGCTTCTGGATTATTGAGCCGTAGTTTTCATTTCATGTCTGAGAGCCCCGCCCTGGATTATTTCAGGGCGGGTTTCTTTTGGCGGGGTGGTTATCGAGGCTGTGGTCCGAACCCTGGGGCATTATGTACGCCAGGGCGGCGATCTGGAAGAGTTGGAACGCCTTACCGCTGAAGTCCACGCCCCCGATGCGGACGCGTTCAGGCTGACTCTTGTCGGCACCTTTGGACACAAAGAAGGCGAGGTCGTCACCCGTGCGGAAGCGGAGGCGGCGGAAAGCCTGATCAGCGGCTTGGCCATCGCCCTGACCCAAAACGCGGAGCTCGCGATCCACTTGTCGTCATGGGCATTGGATTGGCCGTAGGTGCGAGTATGCCGCAACCAGGAGGAAAAGGGCATATGCCTGATGCGCCGGATGGTCCGTGGTATGGTGAAAGGGTCGGAGAATACTTCGAAGCCCCCCCTCATCGGCCTATGCCGCATGATGAATGGATTTAGTGGCCTGGTCAATATTACGGCTCAACTCGCGTTCAGGCGGCCCGCCCGTACATTCCACCAAAGTTTGGCCCTGGCCATGGCCGAGTGAATGGCCCAGGATACGGCCAGGGCCAGCGCCAAATGGCCGGCGGCGTGGAGGTATTGCCCGCCGAGGGGGGCTTCTTTGGCCGTATCGATCAGAACCTGGCGCAGGGGTCCGTTGGTGACGAACACGATGGGGCTCAGCGCTCCCAGACGGACGGCCGCCCGGTGGATCGGCCACGGGGTGAGCCGCTCCAGGGCGAGAAACGCGGGGGTGGTGATGACGGCAAAGGCGAGAAAAGTGAGGGGAAAGAAGGCCTCGAAATAGTTGCCGAGGCCAAAAACCACCAGTCCGGCCACGACCGGAAGGGCGGGGAGTTTTTTGGCCGGGGCCAGGCCCAGGTATACGCCCAGGGTGAATTCGGGGACGTGCCCCAAGAAATTCCCAAAAATGGGAAAATCGTGGGCCTCGGCCAGGGGCGCCAGCCCGTAGATCAGGGCGTAGGCGGCCGTCATAATGGCCACGAGAGCCTGGCTCCCATACTTTCTCAATGGGAAAAACAGGAGGGGAAAGACCAGGTAGAGCTGCATCATCAGATTGAAAAACCACCAGGGCCCGCAGAAGGAAAAGAGCTCCGTCTTGGAAAAATTATGGGATATGGTGAAATATTTCACCATATGCCCGATGAAAGACCCCTGGGGCCAAGGCCAGATCCCCGCCCAATGGGCGGCCAGGGCGAAACAGGCGGCGATGAGCAAAAGCTTGTAGAGGTCCAGAATTTTTTCCAAAACAAAGGGCGCCATGGCGGTTTGGCGTTTTTCCAACGACTTGGCCAGCCCGTAGCCGCTGACGAACAAAAAGGTGACGATGGTCAGGTGCCCGAAATAACAAAAAAACATTTTGGGGAAAGAGGCGGGATCAGAACTGACGAACTCCCAAAGGCGCATCAGGCGGTCCCGGCTGAAGTCGATTTCGTTCTCCCCGGTGGTGGGCGGCAGCCAATGCAGAAAATTGTGCAGCACGATGGCGGTGATGGCCACGGCTTTCAGGAAATGGGTCGTCGTGGGGCTGAAATCGAGGGTTTTCATGAGGCGCCTTCGGGATAAGCGGGTTATAGATCCGGTGGTTGAACATATTCATTCTCGGACGGCCCAGCCTCGGTGCTTTCGGGGGTTGCCGACATCACCCAGACCAAGTTTAGTCGGCGGGGCAATACCAAGGCCAGCCTCCCGACCGGCTTTTGATTCGGCGCGTTCCATTGGGGCGGGCGCGGCCGACGCCGGAAAAGTTCCTCCGGCCGACCGATCGCTTCCAGCGTTATACCGCTTTTCGGGGCGGTCCGCAATGGGCCGTGACGAATCGTCGGCAGGCGGCTCCCCTCCGTCGTGGCAAAGCCTTGAACATGGAAAAATCCTGTCAACTTCAGGGGTATTTTGTGGTATGCTGAAAAAATATGGTTTGCGCGGGAAGGGGAAGGCCGCCGGGTGCGACGGCCCCCACTCCGCCCCAGCCCCTCGGGTTCATTGAAGGATTGACCATGATCAAACGCTTTGCCGCTCCCATATTGCTCCTGGCGCTTCTGGTCTGCGCCGGCTGCCTGCCGGCCCTGACCCCCAACGGCCCCTCGGGCCCGCCCTCCAGCACCGACCTCCCGGCTCCCGGCCAGCCCTCCACCCCGCAGGGCTTGTTGGAGGCGGCCGAGACGGCCTATAATCAGGGCCAATACCGCGAGGCGGTGGATAACTACAAAAGATATCTGCAAAACAACCCCGAGCCGGCCCGCCTGGAGGCCATCCTGGCCGGCTACGGCCTGGCCGCGGAAAAGGCCGGCCAGTTTCAGGACGCGGTTTCCGCCTATGACCGGCTGATCAACGAATTCCCCCAAGGGGAATTCACGGCCGAGGCCCGGCCCCGCCTGGCGGAAGTGTATCTGGCCTCGGGCAACGCGGCCGGGGCCGCCGACCTGGCCACCCGGCTCCTGGCCACGGAAACCGACCCGGCCCGCCAGGCCGCCCTGCGGCTGACCCTGGCCCAGAGCCAGTGGAGCACGGCCAATTACCAGGAAGCCGCCGGCAACTATCTGACCGCCTGGCGCCAATCCGGCGGCCAGACCAAGGCCCAGGCTCAGGAAGGCGTGCTGGCCAGCCTGACCCGCCTGGGGCAGGGCGATCTGGAGGAAGTGCAGCGGCAGTACGGCCAGAACTTCCCTGGCCCCGAGGCCACCTATCTTCTGGTGCGGCTGGCCGCCCAGGCCGGCGACGCGGAGCGGGCCCGGGCCCAGGCCCAATACTTTAATCAGTATTTCAGCCAAAACCCCCTGGCCCCCCAAGTCGCCGCCCTCGTGCAGGCGGTAGGGGCCCCCGGTTCGACTTTGCCGCCCCTGGCTTTCAACGCCGACTACAACCCCCAGCAGGCGGCGGCCTCTTCCATGATCGAAGTGTCGGCCCCGGCCACCATGGGGGCCATGGCCCGGCTCAGCACGGCGGGTGAATATTCTTTGGCCGTGATCCTGCCGCTGTCGGCCGATGGCGCCTCCAAATACGCCCAGGAAGCGGTGTCCGGCCTCCAGTTGGCTGTGGATACGTTTGCCGGCGCCGGCGCTCTGGGGCTCAATCTCCTGGACACCAAAGGCTCGCCGGAAGAGGCCGTCCGCCTGGTGGCCCAGGCCGCGGCCGATCCCAAGGTGCTGGCCGTGATCGGCCCCTTTTTGAGCCGGGAGTCGGCCTCGGCGGCCCAGGCCGCCGAAAAGGCGGGGCTGCCCCTCATCGCCATCAGCCAGCGGGCCGATCTCCCCACCTTGGGCGGGAACATTTTTCGAATTTTCCTGACCCCCAAACACCAGGCCGAGGCGGTGGCCCGATACGCCATCGGAGTCCAGGGGCATCAGACCCTGGGCATTCTCTATCCTGACGACAATTTCGGCCGGCCCATTCGCGGCTACTTCGAGAACGAGGTCAAACGCCTGGGCGCCCAGGTCACGGTGGCCGACAGCTATGACCCCAAGAGCGGTGACTTCGGCGAGGCCGTGGCCCGCCTGACCGGCGGCCAGGTGGCCCGCCAGGTGTCCGCCAGCTACCAGGCCCCCACTGAATTCACCGCCCTGTACCTCCCCGATTCGGCCGCCTCGGTGAGCCAGATCCTGCCCCTGATGGCTTTTCACGATGTCACCAAGATGCAGTATCTGGGTTCCCCCTTGTGGATGAACCAGGAATTTTTGGTCGGTTCGGCCCGGTACGTGCAGGGCTCGGTTATTCCGGTGGCGGTCAGCGACCTCAGCCAGCGCGAAGAGAGCCGCCGTTTCATCCAGGGTTTTCAGAGCGCCTACGGCCATGCCCCGGACCAGTTCGCGGCTTACGGCTATGACGCCGGCCTGGCCGTCATCAAGGCTTTGGGCGGCGGGGCCGCCAGCCGGGCCGACTTAAGGCGGGCGCTTTTATCGGGCGGCCCCGTGCCTGGCGCCACCGGCCCCTTCGCCTTTGACCAGGGCGGTGAGTACTCGGTGGAGCCTCTGCTGCTGACCGTCAAGGACCGCGATTTCAGCCTGCTGCGCGAACCGGGGACCGGCCCGCGCTGAAGTTTTACCAGCCATGGTTTTGATGTCCGATAGTCGATAGTTTTGCTCTTCACCCCACAGCGCCGCCGAAAGCGGCCCGAATGAACGGAGGCGGAAAACATGTATCCCATCATCGATGTCCACGCGCGTGAAATCCTCGATTCCAGTGGCAACCCCACCGGGGAGGTGGATGTCTGGCTGGAGGACGGTTACTTCGGCCAGGCGGCCGTGCCTTCCGGCGCGTCCACCGGCCAGCACGAAGCCTTGGAACTCAGGGATAAGGATGCGAAACGCTATGGCGGCAAAGGCGTCAAGAGCGCGGTCAAGAACGTCAACGAGGTCATCGCCCCGGCCGTTCTGGGTCTCGACGGCTTCAACCAGGCCGCCCTGGACAAAACCATGATCGACCTCGACGGCACGGAAACCACATCCAA
>JAVBTP010000167.1:0-4368 GCA_031556115.1 Candidatus Adiutricaceae bacterium | reverse complement strand
GTCGACCTCCATCTCGACGACGGAGTTGAAGAGGTACAGGATGGAAGGCAGGTCCTCCGGAGCGATGGCGTAGGTTTTGTCCTGGTGATAGACCTCCGGTTCGGCGCTCCCCAGGCTGTCGCAGATATACACCAGGGAGCCGGCGGTCCGGTTGGCGGCCAGGGCGACGAAACCGGCCCCGAGTTTCGGTTTCAGAATGACGAACCCCACGTTGGGGTCGACCTGGAAGCCATAGGCGGACAGCTGGCCCACCGCTTCGGTGTTCCCGGCGGCGGTCACATAGACAAATCCGTCGTTCGGGGTGGCCCGGCCGGCGGTGAGCGCCTCTTTCCAGCGGGCGGCTTCGGCCAGGCTGATCTCCCGTAAAACCGTCTGGGCCGCGTCGTTGCGCGACTGCTCCCGACGGTTCTGATACATGGGGACGGCGATAAGGGCCATGATGACGAGGATGGCCACGACGATCATAAATTCGATGATGGTGAAACCTTTGGGCCGCATGGGGGGGGGCTCCTTCCATAGATTCGGGCCTGGCTGGCGGCCGGGTCCCTTTCTTGATTTTATTCCAATTTTCGTCCAGTTAAAAGCCCTTTCGCGCGCATGTTGGATTTGGCTGATTTTTCACCGCTTTTAATGAGGCCGGTTTCGCCGTTTCCGTTTCTGGCCGCCGCGCGCGGGCCGCTTTCGGGGACGGGCCACCCCGCGGCCCGCCCCCCCCCCAGTTTGTGTATGGGTGGCCGCCGGGGCGGGATGGGGGTCCGGTTGTCCTGGCAAAGGGGTAAACCCCCGAGTCACCTGTTGGAGCCCGAAACATGCGCCGCCGCCCCGCCGCCCCGGTCGTTCTTCTGCTCGCCGCCCTGTGGCTGGTTTCGGCCGCGGCGCCGGCGGAGGCCGGGAATTTCCTCTGGCGGGTCACTTCGAAAAACGGGGGCGAGGCCTATCTGTTCGGATCCGTCCACCTGGCCCACGCCGGCATCTATCCCCTGCGGGATCCCATCACCGAGGCTTTTGAACGGTCCGGCTCCCTGGCGGTGGAAATCGACATCGACGGCCTGCCGCCGGGCGTGCTGAACGGCTACCTGCTCGCCCACGGGTTTTCACCGGACCCCCGGCCCCTGTTGGAACGGCTCACTCCCGCCACGCGGGAGGCGCTGGACGAAAGCGGCTTTTACCGGCCGGAGATGGCCCCCCTCCAGCCCTGGCTGGCGGCCCTGAACATTCAACTGACCGTGATGCGGGAGCACGGTTTCGAGCCGGAATACGGCCTGGACAAATTCTTCATCGCCCAGGCCAAGGGCCGGGGGGTGCCGGTCCTGGACCTCGAGACCCTCGACGACCAGCTCAAGCCGCTGGCGGAGATGAGCGGGGCGGAATCGGATCTCTTTCTGCGGAGCGTGGTTCTGGAGATGGATGAACTGCCCGCGACTCTGCGGACCTTTTTGGACACGTGGAACAGCGGCGATGTCCAGGGCTTCGGCGAGGTTTTTTTTCGGGAGTATGACCGATACCCGGAACTGGTGCCCCTTTTGGATAAAATCATCATTCGCCGCAACCACCGGTTGACGGCCAGGATCAACAGCCTTTTGGACCGGCGGCCCCCTGTTTTCATCGTGGTGGGGGCCGGCCATCTGGTGGGCGAACAGGGCATTCTGGCCCTGCTCACGGCCCGGGGCCACACCGTGACCCAGATGTAAACGCGCGAGCGAGGAAAATATCATGATACGTCAAAGCTTGGTGGGCCGCTGGTTCGGCCTGGGAGTGATTCGCCTGGCCCTTTTGGGGGCGGGCTTTCTGTCTCTGGCGGGGGGCGTCTCCCCGGCCGGGGCCCAGGGCCTGAGCCAGGCCCAGGTGCTGGACGGGCTGTCCGCCCGCTACCGCAACGTGGACGCCATCCAGGCCACTTACAGCCGGGTGGCCAGCACGCCCTCCTCTTCGGAACAGATCTTTAAGAGCGGCTCGTCCCAGGTGGCCAACGGGGTCCTCTTCTGGGCCCGGCCGGCCAAGCTTCTGATCGACCAGCAATCGCCCCAGCCCGAGGCCATGGTCACCGACGGCTCCACCGTGTGGTGGCATATCCCCACCGAGCATCTGGTCTACCGTTACCGCAACATCGACGTGGCCGGCCAGCTCAAGCCCCTGATGTCCTTTCTGGGCGGGCTGGATTCGCTCAATGCGGATTTCAACGTCAGTCTGGCCCCCTTCGACTCCGCCAGGCCGGGGCAATACGGCCTGACCTTGTCCCCCAAGGGCGGCGCCGAGGGCGGGGTGGACCGCCTGACCGTCTGGTGCGACGGGTCGTTCATCATCACCGGATTCCGGCTGACGTCCATCACCGGTGAGGCTACGGATTTTTTTCTGACCGGCTTCAAGGAAAACCCCAGGCTGGACCATAAGATTTTCAATTTCAAGGTTCCTCGGGGTACTGAAGTGGTCGAGGAGTGAGTGAGGCGTTTATGTCGGAGATATCCAGGCCGGATGACGTGACCAGGGAAATAGCGGCCCTCAGACGATTGGCCGGGGAGCGGCGGGCGGTCATTTTGGCCCATTATTATTGCCTGCCGGAGATCCAGGAAGCGGCCGACTTTGTCGGCGACTCCCTGGGCCTCTCCCAGACCGCCGCCGAAACCGAGGCCGAAGTCATTGTTTTTTGCGGGGTGCATTTCATGGCCGAAACGGCCTCGATTCTCTGTCCGGAGAAAAAGGTGGTTCTGGCCGGTTCCGGGGCCGGCTGTCCGATGGCCGACATGATCACCGCCCCGGCCCTCGTCGCCCGCAAAAAGGAACTGCCCGGCGTCAGGGTGCTGACCTATGTCAACTCCCCGGCCGCGGTCAAGGCCGAGAGCGACCTCTGCTGCACCTCGGCCAATGTGGTCAAGATGCTCCGCTCGCTGGACGGAGACCCGGTGTTGATGACCCCGGATCAAAACCTGGCCGCCTTCGCCCAAAAACAGGTGCCGGAAAAGAAAGTCGTTTTCTGGGAAGGCTATTGCCCGATCCATCACCAGCTCACCGCCCCGGTGGTGGCGGCTTTGAAAGCCGGGCACCCCGCAGCGGCCGTGGCCGCCCACCCCGAGTGCCGGCCGGAAGTGTTGGCCCTGGCCGACTTCGTCGGCTCCACCACCGCCATTCTGGCGTACTGTAAAGAAAGCCCGCGTTCGGAATTCATTGTCCTCACCGAGGAGGGGGTGCGTCACCAGTTGGCCAAAAACCCCGGTAAAAAATTTCATTTTCCGGAAAACATGGTCTGTTGGGATATGAAAAAGAACACCCTCGAGAGCCTCCGCCGGGCTCTGGACCCCGCGGCCCCCGAAGTCCGGGTGCCGGACGACATCCGCCGCCGGGCCCGGGCGCCCATTGAAAAGATGCTGGAGCGGTGAGGGGGCGCCCCGAAGTCCCGGGGCCAAAATTCAAGTCCGAAGCTCAAAGTCAAGGCCGGAAGAGCGGCCGGGGGGAAATGCCGTGGGTCTCAGCGCCGACCGCTATCTGGATGACAGCCGGGAACTGACCGAGGCCGTGGGCCGGCTCCTGCTGGTGGGCTTTGAAGGGCGGGAGTTTTCAGAGATCGAACGGCTGGTGGCCGAGGTCCGGCCGGCCGGGCTGATTTTTTTCAAACGCAACTACCCCCCGGACGGGGGGCCGCGCGAGCTGAAGACCCTCATCGAATCGGCCCAGGCGCTGGCCCAGGGGCTGTTGAGCCGCCGCCTTTTTATGGCTGTCGACCATGAGGGCGGACGGGTGCAGCGGCTGCCCGCCCCCTATGCCAAGCTGCCGGCGGCGGGGACCCTGACCGGGCTCGAGGCCGCGGGCGCGGCGGCCTGGCAAGGGGCCAGGGAACTGGCGGCCACGGGTTTCAATTTCAACCTGGCCCCGGTTCTGGATCTGGCCGACCCCGCGGGGAGTTTTATGGGTGACCGGGCCTTCAGCGCGGACCCGTGCCAGGTGGCGGCTTTTGGCCGGGCCACTTTGGCGGCCTTCCACCGGGCCGGCATTTTGGGCGCGGGCAAGCATTTTCCCGGCCTGGGCGCGGCCTCTCTGGACCCCCACCACGAACTGCCGGTGATCGCTGTGGACGTGCGGCGCCTGACTGAAATGGAACTGGCCCCCTACCAGGCCCTGATGGGGGAGGAATTGATGGCCGTCATGACCACCCACGCCCTCTACCCGGCCCTGGACGCTGACCGGCCGGCCACGTTTTCCGGGGAGATCGTGGGGCTTTTGAAAGACGAAATGGGGTTTGGCGGGGCCGTCCTGACCGATGACCTGGAAATGGGGGCGGTGGCCAAGAATTATCCCTTGGGCGAGGCGGCGGTGGCCGCCGTGCGGGCTGGCCATGATCTGGCCCTGATCTGCCGCCGTCGGGAATGCATCGAC
>JAVBTP010000092.1:0-6429 GCA_031556115.1 Candidatus Adiutricaceae bacterium | reverse complement strand
GCAGTTGGATGTCTGGAGCAAGTCGCCGGTAGATGATCTAAATGACTTGGTGATCTCCAGGCTGGAAGCCGAAGGCTTCAAACGGGGCCGGCTGCTGACCAGCGACACCTTTGTGGCCGGCATGAACAACAAATTGAATTTGGGCAAAAACTTCAGTTGCCTGGCCTGCGACATGGAATCCGGGGCCTTTGCCTTTACCGCCCAGAATCTTTTGGGCCAACTCCCCTGGTTCAACCTGCGGGTGGTCGCCGACACTTTGGACGAAACCCTGGACGACTATTTTCACAAGGAAGTGAATATGGTGGAGGTGCTGGCCAACCGCACCGTCCAGGCGCTCACCGCCCTCGACGAAGTATGCCGGGCCTCCTGACCAGCCTCCAAGGCGCCTTGGACCGCGATTTCCATTGTCCCCGCGCCTCGGAAACAGCGGTTGACAGAGAGGGCTTTTCGGTATACTCTATACTATTCTAGTGCCAAGATTAAAGCACTGATTTTTAAAAAAATTTGGCCAAGACATACATAAAAAAGCAGGGCGTCAATGGCTCCCACCAAAACCAAACGCGGAAGGAAAAAAGCCGGCCCGTCCGAACCGGCCGAAAATACGTCCATCCGCCGGCCGACCGCTGCACCAACCGCCCCGCCGCCGCCCTCCGCCGGAGAGCCGGCCCCTCCCCCGGTCGTCCGGGCCAAAGCCCAAGCCCCGGTGCCTCAATCCGCCGGCGCCCCGCCGGCCTTCAGCCCGGACCCCTTGCGGGCCTATCTGGCCGAAGTGCGCCAATTCAAGCTCCTGACCCGGGAGGAAGAAGAGCACCTGGTGGCCAAATATAAAAAAACCGGTGATCAGGAGTCGGCCCAGAAGCTCATCACCGCCAACCTCCGGCTGGTGGTGAAAATCGCCATGGAATTTCAAAGCCACTGGCTCAACAACCTCCTGGATCTTATCCAGGAAGGCAACGTGGGCCTGATGCAGGCTCTGAAAAAATTCGATCCCGGCCGGGGCGTCAAGTTTTCCTACTACGCTTCATACTGGATCAAGGCCTATATCCTCAAGTATATAATGGACAACTGGCGCATGGTCAAGGTGGGGACCACCCAGGCCCAGCGCAAGCTCTTTTACAATTTACGCAAGGAGCGGGATAAAATCCTCAAGGAAGGCCTGGAACCCGGCCCCAAGCTTCTGGCCGAAAGACTGGGCGTGGAGGAATCGGAAGTCGAGGAAATGGATATGCGCCTTTCCGCCGGCCGCGAAGTTTCTCTGGACGCCCCGCTGGGCCCGGACAGCGACCAGACCCAGATCAGCCTTTTGCCCTCGGAGGCCGAAGGCGCGGAAAGCCTTTTGGCCAAAAGCCAGTTGAAAAACCTGCTTCAGGACAAACTGGCCCTTTTTCGGGAGACCCTTTCCCCCAGGGAAAAACTCATTCTGGAAAAAAGGCTCCTGGCCGAAACTCCGGTGACCCTGCAGGAAATCGGCGAAGAGTTCGGCATCAGCCGGGAGCGGGTCAGGCAACTGGAAGAGAGGCTCCGAAAAACGCTCCTGGGCTTTTTGCGCAAGGAAATGCCCGATTTTGAGGAGATAGAGGACGACTCCCCCGACTCTTGATTCCCCAAAGATCGACCAGGTTTTGAGATCCCCGACTACCAAACGGATGAGACCAAACGCCGTGGAACCACCCGCCGGGCCGCCGGCGTCCCGGCGGGAACGCTTGACAGGCTCTATGAAATTTTTCCACCAAATGCTTTCGGGCCGCCTGCCCGCCTTATTCACGATGGCTCTGACGTTGGCCACGATCGGCGGTTGCGCCCATACCTCCTGGGGCGACGGCGGCGACGCGGCGGGTCAGCGCTATTACTATTTTATCAAATCCAATTATCTGGAGATGGACCACGACGACCAGTCAGCCTTGGACAATATGGTTCAAGCCTCCCGGTTGTCGTCCGACTCCTATTACCTGAAACTGGAGACGGCCCGGCTCTGTTCCCGCAACGGCGATATCGACGGCGCCTTGAAATACGCCAGGGAGGCCATTGACCTGAGCCCGGAGTCTCCCGCGCCTCGGCTGTTCGCGGCCTGGGTGTCGGCCGCTGACGGCCGCTGGGAAGAAGCGGTAAATTATTATCAGGAAGTGCTGCGCCTGGAGCCGAAAAACATCGAAGCCCTGACCCACCTCGGCGCCCTCTACGGCGAAACCGGACGCCTGGACGAGGCCGAGGCGACCTTCAAGCGGCTGGTGGCCGCCGACCCGGGATATCTTTCCTATTATTATCTGGGCCGATTCTATACCAATATCGGAAAAACCCAGGAGGCCATCAGGGCCTATGCCACCTCGGTCAAAAAGAATCCGGAATTCACGGCCGGGCTGACGGAACTGGCGGTATTGTATGAACAGGCCAATAACAACAAGGCCGCCGAAAGGACCTATCGGGCCCTGATCAAGGCCCGGCCGGACGCCAGTATGCCCAAGGCCAGGCTGGCCCGCTTGCTGCTGAAGGCCGGCCGGAAAAAAGAAGCGGAAAAAATTATACGGGAACTGGGCGGCGAAGGCTTGGAAGACGACAGCCAGGTCCAGATCCAGATCGGCTTGATCTATCTGGATCAGGGCCTCTATCAGGAAGCCGCGGCGGAATTCAGGGGCGTCCTGAAGCGCGACCAGGCCAACGAGCAGGCCCGATATCTTTTGGCCACGGCTCTTCTGGAGACCAACGAAATCACCCGGGCCCGGGAACACCTGGTGAAGATCCCCGTGGAGAGCGACCTGTACGTGGACGCCCAGTTGCTTTTGGCTTCCACCCCCCAGGGCGAGGAACCCAAGGCCCGCCTCGCGGAGGCCCTGGCCACCGTCACCGCCGCCGTCGCCCAACGGCCGGACGCGCCCCGGCTGTTGGTGGCCCAGGCCATGATTACCGAGGAGACGGGCGACACGGCCCAATCCCGAAAGCTGCTTCTGGAGGCCGCCAAAAAATTTCCTCAGGATGCGGAAATCCAGTTCCGCCTGGGGGTGGCCGAAGACAAGCTGGGGAATAAAACCGCCTCCGTCGCGGCCATGCGCAAGGCCATCGACCTCGACTCCAAACACGCCGACGCCTTGAACTATCTGGCCTACACCTGGGCCGAGCGTCAGGAAAACCTCAAGGAGGCCCTGACCCTGGCCGAACGGGCCGATATACTCAAGCCGGGCAATGGCTATATCATCGATACCCTGGCCTGGATCCACTTCCATTTGGGTGATTTGAAAAAAGCCCTGGCTCTTTTGGAGCAGGCGGCCGACCTCTCCAACAATGACCCGGTGGTGCTGGACCACCTGGGCGACGTCCTGGCGAAACTGGGCCGAAACCAGGACGCCCTGATCGCCTATCGCCGGGCTTTGGAGCGAGGCTTCACCAATCCGGAGGAACTGAATGAAAAAATCAAGCGACTGTCCCCATAGCGTTCCTTTGTTCTCCAGCGGCCGGAAGCCGTCCCGGCCCGGCCGCTCGGCCCGCGGCTTCAAGGCGCGGGCTTTAGCCTGGCTTCTGGCCGCGGGCCTGGCGGCCCTGCCGCTGGTGTCCGGCTGCGGCCCAAGCGGTTCCTCCTCTTCCGCGCCCCGCTCTCCGGACGGGCCGGCCATGGCCCTGGCCGCCGGACTCTATCAGCGCGGGGAGAGCCTCTCCACTCTGGCCGCCCGAGGCGGCGCCAGCTACACCACCGGCGGCCGGCGCAACTATTTCAAGTTTGAAGCCCTGGTCATGAAACCCGGCCGCCTCCTTTTCACCGCCCTGGATCCCACCGGGCGGCCGGCCTTCCGCCTGGCCAGCGACGGCTACCAGCTCACCGGCATCCTGTACGGGTCCAAGCAGTACGCCGTGGGCCCGGCCACGGCTGAAAACTTTGGCCGTTTCATTCCCCTGGGCTTGTCCCCGGACCAGCTGATCGCTTTAATGAGCGGCACTCAGGTGCGCCCGGCCTCGGCCGGGGCCAGCCAGTCCGGCCAGTCGACGGAACTGACCATTTTGCCGGCCGGCCAGCCTGACGGCGACAAAAACGTCTGGCGGCTCCGCTTGGCCGGCCCCGTGGAACAGGATCCGGCCCGGGCGGTGGTGGAATCGGCCGCCTTCGGTCCGGCCCGCAGCCCGGCCATAGCCATCAAATACATGTCGGTCAAAGACGTACCCCGGGAAGACCAGGGCGGGCGGCCGGAACCGTTCCCCCATACCGTGGAGATCGAGTGGACCGACCGTGACCGCCAATCGCTTCGGGTGACCTATGATGAAGTGCGTCTGGGCCTGCCGCTGGATGCGGGCGCGTTCGTCCTGCCCCGCCCTGAAGGTTTTGAACTGGTGCAACTGCATTAAGGTGACTTTTTGAATCGCGCGAGTCTGTTTTCAGCCGCCTGGGCGGCTCTGTGTTTGGTGACCCTGGCCGTGGCCGCTGACCTCCCGGCCCAAACCCCGTATAAGATCCAGGAACCGCGGGCGGTCCTGGGCCAAACCGAGATCGATCTCATCGGCCCGGCCGGCTTTCACCGGGTTGACGGCCTGGATCACGATATCGACGAAATGCTGACCGTCTTCCTCCCCGATTCCGGCCGTGAAGTGGCCATCTTTACCGATCCTCGGGCCTGGAAGAGCTTTTACGATGAAATATACGGGGATGAACCCGCGGACCTGGCCTTTTACGCCACCATCACCGTCGGCCCCGAAGAAAGCCCCGACCTCCAGCAAATCGACCTCGAACAGGTCAAACGGTGTTTCTTCGACGTTCTGGAAGTCGACCCCGCGGAACGGGTTCAGGAGATGGATGATTTCACCGGCAACCTGCTGGAGGCCGGGCGGACCGCCATCACCCCGCTGGAGCCGCTGGAACGGGGGGAGCGCTTCGTTTCCTCGGCCGCCCGCCTGGGCCTCCTGCAGTCCGGCCCGGAAAAGGGGCTGGTTTTCAAAGGCCGGTATTCGGTGATACAAAGCGCCATCCTGCTGGATGGCCGGCTGGTTTTTCTCAATTTGTTCTCCAACGAAATCGGCCCCCCGCCCGAACAGGTCCGGGAGGCGGCCCGGGCCTGGCGGGATGATTATATGCTGAAAACCACACCGCCGGAACCCGCGCCCGAACCTGAACCGGTATCGGCGCCCCCTCCGGAGCCCGGCCCGGAGTCTTTGACGGGTGATCTGGGAGGTTGAGCCGCAGCGCGTCCCTTTCCATTGAAAAGCGCTCCCGCTTCGACACATGAAATATCTTCAAATCGCGCCATGGCTGGTTTGGAAATGAATACGAAACTGGGAACTCCCAGATCTTCGCGGAGTTTATCGTCAATGGCCTCATCATCGTGGAATGACCCCGCTTTAACCAAGACCGCCGCCAGCCTCAATGAGGAGTTGGAAAGAATATTCGAACAGGTGGAAAAAGCGGTCCGGAAAGCCGGCCCGGTCTCGGAGGAGTCCCTGCCCCGGCTGGAAATTCTGCCCGACGACTTCGACCCGGCGGAAACGCCACCGAACCCGACGGAGCGGGGTGGTCAAGCCGCCTTGAAACCGGCCGGGGCGCCCTCTTTCCCGTCCAAGGCCGGGAGCGGCGCCCCCGGCCCGCGCCCCCCGGTTCGCGCCCCCCGGCCGAGTCAGCTGGAGTTCGCCGCCATTGAAGATGAGCCGGCGAGGGAAATCCTGTCCGGCGATTTCGATTTGGCCGTAGGCCGTATTTCTCCGGCCGGCGCCCATGAGGACGGCCATCTGATGGGGGACTTTTTATCCGACGACTTTGACCTGGCTGTGGCCCGAATTTCCCCCGCCGATCACAGCGAACCGGAGATGCCCGAACTGGGCCTGGATGACCAGCCGACCGTGGGCTGGCCCGGTTCCGGCCATACAGTCCCCCATTCCCGCCCGGTTCGCGCCCCCGAAGTCTGGCCCTCCGACGCCTCGGCTGGGGACCGGGAGGCGGCCGGGGCCCCGCTCCGCCTGGAGCCCGACGCGTTCCGTCTCTCCGGCGCCGAAGCGAAAAAAATAGCCGAAGCCGCCTCCGCCCTGGCTCCGGACGAATTGGCCCGCCTCATTGAGCGGGCCGTGGAAAAGGGCGTTCTGGCCGCCCTGAAGAAATGGGAACGGTGACCCGGGCCGGTGAGCCTGGCCGCGTGATCGCGGGCCGGCCCTGCCGGCGCCCTCCCGTAAAAAACGGGGTTTTTTCACGAAACATTGTATACGCCAGACAAAAATTATATTTTTTTCACGAAACACGAAGGTTCCCATCATGGCCACAGATCGTAAAAGCGGCGTCGTTCGCAACATCGGCATCATCGCCCATATTGACGCGGGCAAGACCACGCTTACCGAGCAGCTTCTGTTTCGGCTGGGCGCGGTCAGAAAGGCCGGCAACGTGGGCAGCGGCGACACCCAAACCGACTGGCTTTCGGTTGAGCGCGAGCGCGGCATTTCGGTGCGCTCCTCTTCCGTTTCCGCCGA
>JAVBTP010000290.1:0-4812 GCA_031556115.1 Candidatus Adiutricaceae bacterium | reverse complement strand
CGGCCGGGGCCGGGCCGGAGATCTGGAGCTTCTGGCCGACGCGGAGGCCCGCGTCGCTGAGGCCGTTCCAGGCCATCAGCTCCCGGGTGGTGGTGCCGTATTTCTGGGCGATGCCCCCCAAACTTTCCCCGGAAGACACGGTATGGATACCTCCCGTGGGGGCCGGGGCCTTGGCCGCCGGTTTGGATGCGGAAGACCCGACGGTCTGGGGAGTGGCGGCCGCCGGCTTGGCGGCGGAGGAGGATTCCGCCCGGGCGGCGGTCGCCGGGCCGGAGACCTTGAGCTTCTGGCCGATGCGGATGTTGGAGCCGCTCAAGTCGTTGAGAGCCATCAAATCTTTGGTTTTCATGCCGTATTTTTGGGCAATGCCCCCTAGGCTTTCACCTGAGGCCACAGTGTGGAAGCCCGAGGCCGGCACCGTTTTAGACGGCGCAGAGGCGGCCGACGAGGAGGCGGACGGCGGGGGAGCGGCCGCGGACCGGCCGGCGGTGGCGGCTGGGGCCCGGCCGGCCGGAGCCTTGACCGTCAGCACCTGGCCGACCCTGATGGTCACCCCCTGGATATTGTTGATGTCGGCCAGTTCCCGCACGCTCATGTTGTATTTTTGGGCGATGACCCCCAAATTCTCCCCGGAGACCACGGTGTGGGTGGCGGTGGCGCGCGGCGGCGCGGCGGTTTCCGTCACCATCACCGGGCCGGAGGGGGCCGGCGCCTGGGCCGTGAGCGGGAGGTCGGATTGGATCTTTAAAATCTGGCCGGTCCTGACCGTGCTGGACTTCAGCTCGTTATTCCGTTTCAGGGCCTCCGCCGAGGTTCCGTACAGTTTGGCGATGGAACTCAAGGTATCACCGGACTGGACTTTGTGCGTGATGTTGGACAGCCTCGGGCTGGGGCCGGAAGAGGTGGCGTCGGCGGTCTGGACGGGGAAGACCGAAGCGGCGGCGGGCCGGGACGAAGCCTGGGCGCTGTCGGCCACGGTCGTCGAAGAGGGCAGTTCCAGCCTGGTCCCGGCCTTGAGCTGGCCGTCGCTCTTCTGATTATACGTCTGAAGCTCTTTGGGCGTCAGGCCGTATTGGGCGGCCACCGATTCCCAGGTTTCGTCTTTCTTGACCACGTGCTGGCGGCCCGCCCCGGTCGAGGCCAGGGCCTGGCCACCTTTGCCGGACCGGGCATACGCCTTGGCGAACCGGTCCATGGTGCCGGCCGGGATGCGCAGGACGAAATCGGCCTCGCCCGGCGGGGTGGCCGCCTTTTTGAGGTGGGGGTTGAGTTCCCGCAGCCGGTCGACGGTGGCGCCGCAGAATTCGGCCGCGTCTTTCAAATCAATGGGGGCCGGCACCACCACCTCATCCCACTGGTCCGGCTGTTGGAGATTGATTTCCAGGCCATAGGCCGCCGGATCTTTGGCGATGAAGGTGGCGGCCAGAAAGCTGGGCACATAGAGCTTGGTCTCGGCGGCCAGGTGGCCGCCGACGTCGGACATGTCCCAGAAATTGTTGACCCCGTAATTTCGAATGCCCTTGACGATCTTGCCCTCGCCGCTGTTATAGGCGGCGATGGCCAGCGGCCAGGAGCCGAACATATCGTGGAGCATGGTCAGGTAGTCGGCGGCGGCGAAGGTCGATTTGACCGGATCCATGCGCTCGTCCACCCACTCGTTGATGGTCAGGCCATAGCGCCGGCCGGTGGGTGCGATAAACTGCCACGGGCCCACCGCCTGGGCGTGGGAGACGGCCCCGGTTTTGAAGCCGCTTTCAATCAGGGCCAAATAAACCAGATCCTCCGGTAGGCCCTTTTGCCGGAAAATGGCCTTCATCATGGGGATGTATTTCGAGCCCCGGCTGAGGCCCTTGATCATGAAGCCGCGGGAGTTGTTCAAAAGGTAATCGATATTCAGAAGCACCTGGCGGTTGAGCTCCATGGGGACGCTTTCCTTCATCCCCAGGGCCACCGCGTCGCGGCTGATCATCTGCTCCCGTTGATCTTCGAACGGGGGCCCCCATGTGTATTTCCGCCCGCTTTCCGCCCGGCTCTCCTGGGCCACGTTGACAGCCGAACGGCCGATGGCCGAGGAATTCTGGCCGACGCAGCCGGTCAAAGACAATACCAAACCGGCCAAGGCCAGAGCGGTGCTTAAGGGGCGGGCGAGGATCATGAAAATTTACGGTCCTTATGGGCTTTGGGGTAATCGGTACGTCTTTCAACCGTGATGCTGTCGATAAAATCTGATTTCATTACTTTTACCAGAAAACCGACTCTTCGGCAAGTCGCCCTGGGCTGGGTGTCAGGGCCGCTTTCTTGGAGGGTCGGTTTTGGGGCCACGGGCCGAACCCGACGGATCGCCCGCAACGGACGGGGATCACACTTTTATGACCGGCATGAAGGCCTCGAGCGCGTCGGTCACTTGCCAATTCGGCGGATACAATTCAAAACAGGGGACCTGATAGTTTATGGCATAGCCCGGCTGGCTTTTCGGCCACGCCTCATAAAGATACATGAAGGCCGGGCCCAACCGGTCCAAATTGGGCACCGTCACTTTCGCATACAGACCCGCCGGCAGGCCGAGACCGCCCAGGCCGTCCGGACCGGCGGCGGACGGGGCCATTTCAACCGCGGCCCAATAGTCGAAGTCCTCGGCGTTCAGCATGACGGAAACCCCATAGGAGCCCCGGCCGCCCGCTCCTTTCGGAAGTTCTTCCAGGCGCGGGCCGAAAGCCTGCCAGAGAGCCCCGCAATCGGTATCCGCCTTGGCCATCGAAGTCCGCACCTTCATACCGATCAGGCGCTTGGCCGGATATTCCACCACCGTGACGATATATTCGCTCATGTTCGTTTTCCTCTTTCTCTCGATACGCCATGGCGCCTCATGATTGCGCATGGCCGCGGTCATGGCCGGCGCCGGCCGGCTTGGCCTTATAGAGCCGGTGGCTAATTAGTACTATTGGTATCACCGCGCCAGCTTTTCCTTCCCCGCCCGGGTCTGCAAGGTGCCGGACGTGGCCGTGAACTTGAGCACGCACAGGCTGGGGTCGTCCTGACCGCCCGGAAAGTAGCCGAGATAATCATTCCGCCAGGTCAGGGCGCGGGATTCCGCGTCGTCGAGAAGCTCCATCCGGCCCCACAGGCGCAGTTCCAAATAATTCTCCGTATCCTCGAGATCGGTGGCGTACAGCAGGCACTCCGAATTCCGCGACAGCTCCTTGAACTTGTCGCTGCCTTTGCCGGTGAGCATCCAAACCGTCGTAAGGCCGTCGGCGAGCACCGGGGCCATCGCCCGCGCGTCCGGCCGGCCGTCTTCATCGACGGTGACCAAAAACACCGTTTGACCCGGCTCCAGGAGCCGTTTGGCTTCTTCTTGTTTATGCATACAGCTTCCTCCTCGTAGTGAATATCATCTGGCGATGACGGTGATTTCATCGTACAATGCCAATCATGACAACTGTATATCATGATTATATCCGCCCGGGTAAAAAAATGAAACTGGCCGGCGCAAGCATGGCAAATTGCCGCCGAATTCGAAGTATTTTGGCGGCCACTGGGTATGACCCCCTGCTCCCCTATGGCCGCCCGCCAATCGCGGGCCCCCGCCGCCTCCGCAAATCGCCTTGAATTCAGCCCTGAATGCGACTATAGTGAAAAAAATCAGCCGCCGGACTTTGGCCGGCCGCTTCGGGCGCCGGGGCCGCGGCCGATCAATCAAGGAGCGTGAGCGGATGAAAAGAATATCCAGATCACATGTGGTCTACGCCATGGACCGCAACAACCAGCCGTCCGACCGGGTCCGCCTCGGCGAAACCTTGGTTTTCGAAACGTATGACTGTTACAAAAACCAAATGCTGGCCAAGGAACCGCCGGATATCGACCTGACTTTGGCCAATCCGGCCACCGGGCCGGTTTTCATCGAGGGCGCCCGGCCCGGCGACACGTTGAAGGTGGAAATTCTGGATATCGAGTGCGGCGGGACGGGTTTTTTGGAAACCCGCGACTTCCCGGGCCGTCTCGGCGCTCGAATCAAAGGCGGAGTGGTCGAGCGCCATGCGCTCAAAGACAACCGGCTGCGCTTTGACGACCAGGTGACCTTGGAACTCAGGCCCATGATCGGGGTCATCGGCACGGCGCCGGCCCGGGGGAGCGTCAAGACCGTCTTCCCCGGCCCGCATGGCGCCAATATGGACTGCGGCGCCATCAAGGCCGGAGCGGTGGTTTATCTGCCGGTCTATGTGGAAGGGGCGCTTCTGGCCATGGGCGATGTCCACGCCTTGATGGGTGACGGCGAAACCGGCGGCACCGGCCTGGAAGTTGAAGCCGAGGTCACGGTGAAGGTTGAAGCGGGGCCAGGGTTCAGAGTCGACTGCCCCATCGTCGAGGCCGACGGGCGGCTGCTGGTGGTGGCTTCGGCCAAAACCCTGGACGAGGCCGCCGACGAAGCCGTGGCCCTCATGAGCGACTTCATGGAAAAAGAAATCGGCCTGGATCCGGTAAAGGGTATTTCTTTGATCGGCCTGCTCGGTGACTTGAAAATCTGCCAGTTGGTCAATCCCCTGATGACCGTGGCCATGTCTTTTCCGATGGATATCCTGCGGGAATATGGGTATCAGCCGCGCTGACTCTTATTTCGGGGATGATGAGCGGGGCTCCCAAGGCTGTTGTTTCACAATTATGAAAAGCGCTCTAGTGTCCTGAGTCAAGAATACGTTCACAATATTTTCCGACTGCTTCTATGATTTGGTCGGCGGTTTTGACCCACACGAAGGGCCGCGGGTTTTCGTTATGGGCGACGATGAATTCCTTGATGGCGCCCTCAAGTGCCTT
>JAVBTP010000121.1:0-3868 GCA_031556115.1 Candidatus Adiutricaceae bacterium | reverse complement strand
GAACTGGAAACAATCGAATGCTTCAGTCGGCCAGGACGCAAAACCAGGTTCAGCGAAGTAACCAAAAAACAGCGCGAATTGTTCAAAGCAATGGAGGTCTCGCTACCAACCTCGTTATGTTGACTCCGGGAATCCAGGATGCCAGTTTTCGATCAACTCGCCCAGAGCTTTGGTGGCCGGGAACTTTTCAAACTGGGCCAACGCCTTTATCGCCAAGATATCAGGCGACTTGAGCCGTTGAGGTTCGCGGGTGAGTTTCGATTCGTCATCAACCTGGTCCCACTCATTGATGACCGCTTCGCCTTCACCATTGCCGAATTTAAGAAAACGCCAAGGGTTGCCATATGGCCCCCGTCGGTAACGCAGTTCCTCTCCGGCGACAAAAGGTTCGTCATTCTTTTCATCAATAACCAGAGAATAGGTAATAAGCGGGCCATTGGCTTCCTGCCGAAATTTCAGTTCTATTTCAATTGGGCCCTCCGCGCCCCGGCTGCGCACCCCCTTAAATCCCCGGTTACCGCCCAGCCGGATCAAGGCACTGTTCACGTTGTTTTTCATTGCATCTTGCAGGAAGCCAAAAACTTGAAAAACAGTGCTTTTGCCAGTGCCATTAGCCCCCACTATTAACCCGGCAGTTGGCGAAGTCGGTCCTCGGCGGCGGAAGTCCAGTGATTTCGGGCTTTGGCGAAATCACGGGTACGACTTAATTTGTTGCCGGAGTAATAAAATACAAAAACGCGGCAAATTACGAAACTCCACGTCTTGGAAGGCCCGAAAGTTCCTGAGTCTCAGATATTCAACGTGCATGCTCATATACGCACCCCCTTCAATACTCCACCAAGTGTTGACTCATGGCCAGACGGTCCCTGGTTAAAAACTCGGCCTCTTTTTCCGTCAAGCCGTAGGCCGCCGGATTGGCCGCCGCCGCCCGCACCGGCAGCACCCGATAGGTGGGGCGGCCGTCGACGACCCGGCGGACGCAGCGGGTCTGCTCGAGGATTATGGGCCCCAGGGTCTTGCGGCCCTTTTGGTCAAAGCCCAGTTGGGCGGTGACCATCAGGCCCTGGTCGGTGTAGCGGTCTTTCTGATTGCTGATGAAATTGCCCAGGCTGAAGACCGCCGCCTGCCCCCCGCCCGGGCCGTGGCGAACGACACCCGGCTGCACCACGTGGGGATGGTGGCCGATGACCAGATCGGCCCCGGCCGCGAAGAGGGCCTCCACCAGGGCCAATTGCCGCGCGTTGGGCCGGCGTTGGTATTCATCGCCGAAGTGGACGTTGACCACCGTGAAATCGGGCCCGGCCGCCTGTAGGGCCTCCAGGTCGGCCGCCATCAGATCCGCGGCCGCCACGTTGAGGCGCCAGGTCTCCCGGTTGGGATAGTTGAGGGCGCCGTTGACCCCGTAGGTGTAGCCCAACAGCCCCACCGTCACCCCCCCGGCCGTGAACAGCCGGGGCCGGGCCCGGTCGGCGGCGCTGAGATACGCTCCGCAATAGAGAAAACCGTTTTCACCGACCACTTCGGCCGTGCGGTGCAGACCCGCCCAGCCCCGGTCCAGGGAATGGTTGTTGGCCAGATTGAGGGCGGAAAACCCGGCCCATTTCAGGCTGGGGGCCAAGTCGTCCGGGGCATTGAACAGGGGGTAGCCGCTATAGCGCCCCCCGGCCAAGGGCGTTTCAAGATTCCCGATCACCAGGTCGGCGTTCTGGAACAGCGGGCGGACGTATTGGAAATGGGGGCGGAAATCATAGGTGCCGTCGGGCTGCCGGGCCGAGTTGGTCACCGGGGTATGCATCATGATGTCGCCGACCGCCATCAGCGTCAAGCCGCGCCCGCCGTCGCGGGGGCGGCAGGCGGTGGCCTTGGCCCGCCGAGGCTCCGGGGGGGGCGGGGGAGGCGCGGCGGCCGACGGAAAGGGGACGGCCGGGGGCGCGGAAGCCGGCGGAGGCCCGAATCCGGGCCACAACCCGACGGTAATGGCCGCTCCGGCGGCGGCCGAAGCCAGGGCCACTTTGAGAAAATCACGGCGGTTCATGGGGATCCAAGCGCGGCTAAATTTTGTTCAGCCGTTCCTTAGCCACGCCGGCGGCATAACTTTTGGGAAAATCACGCACCACCTTCTGATAGAGGAGCTTGGCGCTGTCTTTATCGCCGATGGACTGAAAAGAAAGGCCCTGCTTCAACAGGGACGTGGGCACCTGGCTGCTCTTGGGAAAGCCGCGCACCACTTTTTGGTATTCCAAAATAGCCTCTTCGTATTGCTGAAGGGAATACAGCGACTCGCCGATATAAAACTGGGCCGCGGCCGCGTTGCCGCCCTTGGGCTCGGCCGCCAGGTAGGATTTGAATTCCTCGATGGCCTCCCGGAACTGTTTTTGATCAAAGTATGACTTGCCTTCATCATATGGCCCCTTGGCCGTCGGCGGCAGCGGGGCGGTGGAGGCCCCGGCGGCCGTCGTCGGGCGGGAGGCATAAGGATCGGCCGGCTTGGCGGCGGTGGAGGCGGCGGTCTGGGGCGAATAGGCGTCGCCGGTCTCGGAGTCGCCCTCGGCGACGGGCGGAGCGGCCACCGTCGGCTCTGGCGCGCGCAGGCTCGCGGCTTGATCCAATTGATCCAGGCGGGCGTTTACATAGTCGAGCTGCTGCCGGAGGCTCTGCCCCTCGGCTCCGCCCACGGAATTGGCGCTGATCATCAGGCGTTGCGCTTCAGCCCGCAAGCGGCTGGTTTCTCCCGAGATATCCCCGCCACTGCGCATTTCCGCCAACCGGGTCTGATCACGCAACCCGGCCACTTCCATTTGCAAGGCGGAGGTATTGACGCTCGGCGCGGCCACTGGCCGAGGAACCTCGCTGGACCGGGTCGAGCGAGTGGAAGTGGAGCAGCCGTTAAAAACCATCAGCGTCAGGGCGACGCCGGCCAGCGGGACGATATATCTCATCAGACACCTCGCATCTCATCGCAACAGCCAAGCCTGGAATTCACTTTTAACATTTCCATGGTAACATGGAAACGCCTTTTTTCCAAGCCTGTCAACGCAAAATTGTCAACGCAAAATGTCAACGCGAAATAGAAATGTCCGGTTTTGTGCAAAATGAAAATGTCCGGTGAAACGGCAGAAGCCGAGTTCCCCGGTTGCCGCGTCCTCCGGGTTTGCGGAGGGGCCCGTCTGCTGTCCCGGCCGTGAACTCCACCAGGTATCAGCGACAAACCCAAATATTGGCCCCGAAAACGCGCCCTTATTTTCCCGTCCAAACCTTCCTCCGTCACCACCTTGTTTCCACGCAGACTCACCCTGTAAATTGGCTTGCTTCTTGACGATATTGCATTTTTGGTGAAATCCAGCGCCATCGAGGGCGAGACGGTGGATGCCGCCGAGGTGCGCTCGTCTCTGGCCAGGCGTCTGGGGCTGGAGATCGGCGGGCTCAAGCCGGCGGGGCGGGCGGCGGACGGCTTGGCGGAAATGATGCTGGACGCCACCCGTCGTTATGCCGAACCTTTGACCAGGGAACGTCTCTGGGGCTGGGAGGCGTCTTTGTTTCCCACCGGCTACAACGGGTCACGAAAAATCACCGTGGGGGCGTGGCGCGGCCCGGAGCCGGGCCGATGCAGGTGGTCTCCGGTCCGTTCGGCCATGAGAAGGTTCATTTCGAAGCTCCGGCTGCTGAACGCCTGGATGAGGAAATGAAAAAATTCCTGGACTGGTTCAACCGGCCCCTTGAACTGGACCCGGTGCTCAAGGCCGGCCTCGCTCACGTCTGGTTCGTTACCATCCACCCCTTCGAAGACGGCGACGGCCGCATCGCCCGTGCCATCGCCGACTGTGCCCTGGCTCGCGCGGATGACTGCCCCGATCGTTTCTACAGTATG
>JAVBTP010000209.1:0-3123 GCA_031556115.1 Candidatus Adiutricaceae bacterium | reverse complement strand
GCCCCCCGCCCGCCCGTGGGGGGTGGGGGGGCGGCCGCCCCCCCCCCCCCCCCCACCCTCCACGCGGGGGGGGGCGCCCACCACCTGCGGCCGGAAGAGGTTCTGCCGCGGGTGAAAAGCCTGGTTTCGTTTTTCTTGCCGTTTTCCGAAAAAGTGATCAAGGCCAATCGCCGGGATCCGGTAGTCCCCGCGCGGGAATGGGTTGATTCCTATGCCCACGCCAATGATCTGATCAATGAGATCAGCCGGGACCTGGTGACGATGATGGAGGCCAGGGGCATCAGAAGCGGCATGGTCGATTCCACCAACAACTATGACGGGGTTCTGCTCAAGGCCCCCTGGTCCCACCGCAGCGCGGCCTTGGTGGCCGGCCTGGGCCGCTTTGGTCTCAACCGGATGCTGATCACCAAGGTCGGCGCGGCGGGCCGATACGGCACCGTGTTCCTGGAGGCGGAACTCCCGCCGTCCCCCCGGCCGGAAGAGGAACTGTGCCTGTTTTTTAAAAACGGAAGCTGCCGATATTGCCTGAAACATTGCCCGCCCAGGGCGTTGGGCGACGGGCCGGGCGAGTTCGACCGGCACGTCTGCAACAACAAGCTTTTGAACCTAACGCCGTATACCCGAAGCCTGGGCTGGGATCTCGACGTCTGCGGAAAATGCGGCGTCGGCCCCTGCGCCATTTTCTGACCCCCGGCGCTGGACCCGGAGGCCGTTCCCTTTTGGGATCGCGAGGTGCATGATGACGGAACACATGATTCTGACTGATTTTCACGTTCACTATGACGAAGGGGAAATGGCCGAACGCTTTCGGGTCCGGCCCGGCACCAGGATGGAAAAGCTCCTGGCCGAGGTCCTGGCCACCGCCACGGAGCTGGCCCGGCCCAAGGCGGCTTTTCTGGTGATGTCGCCTGAGGTTCTGGATGATGAAATCGTCAAGTTCGGCGAGGTGAGGTTTAAAAGCGGCTTGATGACCCGCCAGTTGTCCGGCCTGAACCTGGCGTTTCCCTATGTGGCCACCTGCGGCCGGGAACTGGCTGAATGGACGGCGAGCCTGAGCGGCCTGGAACAGTTCCTGGCCGACGAGGTCATGCTGCTGGCCCTGCGCCAGGGGGTGCGGCAGCTGGAGGAGTATATCACCCAACGGTATGATCTGCCTTTAGTGTCGGCCATGAACCCCGGATCCCTGCCCAGGGAATGGCCGATCACCGAACAGAAGCCGCTTTTTGCGCTGATGGGGGATCTGCCGGGCCGGATCGGAGTGACCCTCTTGCCCAGCCTCTTGATGAATCCGGGCAAGAGCGTGTCCGGAGTTTATTTTGAAACAGCGGAAAAATACCACAACTGCCAGCTCTGCACCAAAGAGGGCTGCCCCGGCCGCAAAGCCCCCTATCAAGGGGAAGGACCCGGCTTATAACCCCATCCGTTTAGAGAGATACATATGGACGATCTTATTTTAGGCATCGACACCGGGGGCACCCACACCGACGCGGTGATCTATAACCCGCTGATTAAAACCGTCGCGGCTTACGCCAAGGCCGAGACCACCCCTCACGACCTTTCCGTGGGCATTTCCCGGGCCCTGGAAAGACTGACCGCCCATACGTGGCCTGGCGGGCTGGCGGCCGTAAAGCGGATCAACCTCTCCACCACGTTGGCCACCAACGCCATCGCGGAAGGGGTGGGCGGCCGGGTCGGCCTGGTCATGATGGGCTATGACGCCGACCAGGCGGCCGTGCGCCGGCTGGTCGAAATGCTGCCCCTGGTGGAGCCGGTCTTCGTGACCGGCGGCCACGATTACTATGGCGTGGAGGAAGCGCCGTTGGATGAACCGGCGATTGCGGCCGCCGCCCAGGCGCTCGATTCGAAAGTGTCGGCCTGGGCCGTGTCCGGCTTCTTCAGCGTCAAAAATCCCGGCCATGAATTGGCCGCGTCCCGTATCATTCAAAGTGTTTCCCCAAAACCGGTCACCCTGGGCCGCGACCTCACCGGCGAGTATGACGCCGTCCGGCGGGCGGCCACGGCCGCTTTGAACGCCGGCCTGGTGGCGACCATCAATCGGCTTTTGGAGGCGGTCAAAACGTCGGCGGAAGCTTTCGGCTTCCGGGCCCGGCTGATGGTGGTCAAAGGCGACGGCAGTCTGGTCAGCGAGGATTGGGCCCGGGAGAAACCGATCGAGACCGTGGTCTCCGGGCCGGCCGCCAGTCTCGTGGGGGCCAAGACTCTGGGGCGGGGTCTCCTGACCCCCGAGGAAAAAGATCTCTGGGTCCTGGATGTCGGCGGCACCACCACGGACCTGGCCCTGGTGCGGGACGGCCGGCCGGCGGTCAACCCCAACGGGGCCCGGGTCGGAGCCTGGCACACCATGACCGTGGCCGTGGAAACCCGCACCCGGGGCCTGGGCGGTGACAGCGTGGTGGAAATAAACCGAAACGGGGGGGTCACCCTGGGGCCGCGCCGCGTTGTGCCGCGGTGCCGCCTGGCCGACACGTGGCCCCAGGTCCTCCAGACCCTCCACGCGCACCGCTTGTTGGGCATCCCCGCCACGGTGGCCGGGCATTTCCTCCTGCCGGGCGCGCCTCCGGATTCGGGGATGAACGCGGACGAGGCCCAGGTGTCGGCGGCCCTGGCCGCGGAGACGCCGCTGGCCCTGGCCGCCTATTCGGAGAGCTGTTTTGACCGCGGCCAGCGCTTCGGGGGGCTGGCCGCCCTGAAGCATCCCTCGGTGCTGGTCTCGGCGTTTACGCCCACCGACGCGATGGCGATTTTGGGGCTGTATAATGACGGCTCGCGGGAGGCCTCGATTTTAGGCGCCCATATTTTGGGCCGTTCGGCTCATTTGTCCCCCGAGCAGGTCGCGGCCCGGGTCATGGACGAATTCGGCCGCCTGTTGGCCGAGGAAATAATAAGCCACGGATTTGAGCAGGACGGGGTGCGCTACCGGCCCGAGGATTTTTCCGAGGCCGGGGTCTTCGGCGGTCAGTTGGGGCGAAAGAAAAGAGGCAAAATCAGGGTCGACCTCGGCGTTGAGGATCCGGTTCTGCTTTTGGGGGCTCCGGCCGCCGTCCTGGCGCCGTTTCTGGGCCGCCGGTTGCGGGGGCGGATAATCGTCCCTCCGGTGTATGA
>JAVBTP010000095.1:0-5647 GCA_031556115.1 Candidatus Adiutricaceae bacterium | reverse complement strand
ATCGCCGAGTTTCTGAAACGCTTCTCCTTCGAGCCGGACAAGTTCCAGACCAAAAAGACCCCGAACGATCTGGCCACGGAAAAGGCCATCGCCACCGCCGAAAAGCACGTGGCCCGCAAGGAATACAACAGCGCCGAATATGAGTATTCCAAGGCCCTGAAACTGGACGTGGAAAACGTGCGGGCCAATTTCGGCCTGGGCAAACTCTATCTGGCCACGGGGGAAGTGGCCAAGGCCGCCAAGATTTTTGAAAACCTCTCCAAACAGGACAACGTCCTCTCCCCTGAGAACAAGCACTTTTTCAACGAGCTGGGCATCGAACTGCGGGGCCTCTCGCTGTATGGCCAGGCCATTGATTTTTACCAAAAGGCCCTGGCCCTGGCCCCGGATGACGAGAACCTGATGTTCAACATCGCCCGGGCCGCGATGGACGGCGGGGACAACATCAAGGCCGGCGAGTTTTTGGCCAAGGCCCTGACCATCAATCCCGATTTTGAGGCGGCCAAGAAGCTCCGGGCCTCGTTGTAGGCTATGTATAAGCGGCATTTTGAAGATATTATGCCGAAAAAATGAAGTGTCGCTGTCAAAATGACGGGCGCGCCACCTTGGCTCAACCAAAGTGGCGCGCCCTCTTGTATCACGCTTCCCAGGCATCCGCGCGGTAATGCTTTCACCTGCCCATCTGGCGTCGCCAGGCATACTCTTTGGAGGTGACAAAGTCCTCCAGCCGGCGGAGGCGTTTTTCCACGGTCCCGGCCCGGCGGGCCAACTGGTCCATGGCCGCCTCGGGGTCGATTTGGGTTTGCAGCCAGATGTCCCGCTCCTCCTGGGTGTCGAGGCCGCCGTCCGGAGCCGGGCTCATGGCCAGGGCGGCCACCAGGTAGAGAATAATGGTCGGCCAGAAGAAGAGGAAAATCGTGGCCAGGATGAGGATCAGCCGCACCAAACCCACCGACCAGCCAAAATATTCGGCCAGCCCCCTGGCCACCCCGAAGATGACCCCATCCTTGGAGCGGAAGGGTCCGTAGCTTCGAAGCTGGGCGGTGAAGCCCCGGCGGCCCCGGCGGCCGCCGCGCGGCTCATATTCTTTGAAGCGATCAGTCATGGTCGCCTCCTTTCTTCACCTCAGGGGCCAGGATGATGTCCTCCAGGGCGGTGAGACGGGTTTCCATGGCCGAGAGGGTCTTTTCCAACTGGCGGGCGGCCTCCAGGGTCTGGGCCCGTTGGGCGCGGGCGTCCTGGCCGCTGAAAGCCTTGGTGGCCAGGATGACGAAACCGGCGGCCACCAAAATCAAAGGCAGGCCAATGACGAGCACTACAATCGCGAAGGGTGACATGGTGTTCTCCTGTAAATCGAAAAGCGCTCTAATACCTTGTACCGCTTAAAATGTCGCTCAAAGCAGCGCCATTTTAAGCTTTGGACCGGAAAGCAAAAATGCGATTTTTGCTTTCCTCTCGCCGATTTCGTCGGCGGGAAGCCCTGGCGGGCTTCCTCCCGTACCCCGTAACTTAAGAAGTTACGGGCTCCTGGCGTAAAGCCGTCCGGGAGTATTTTTTGGGAACCAACCGGCCGGCGAGCCTTTTAAAGACCAGATCGGTGACCACCGACCAGGCCAAAGCCAGGGCCAGCCGGGCGAGCTTTCTTTTCATAGTATACCTCACCGGCTACTTGGCCGCCAAGCGGTCTTTGATCTCTTTGAGTTCGCGGTCGAGAGAGTCGTCCAGTTCGGCGAAAGCGCGCTCCCGGGCCTCGGCTTCGGCGTCCGGCCGCCGGCGTCCGCCGAGTTCCAGTTCGGCCTCGGCTTCCAGTTTGTCAAGACGGCTGTCCAGGCGCTCCAGTTTCAACTGGGCCTCGGTGAGGTCATAGCGCTTGATTTGGTCGCTGGCTTTCAGGCTTTTCCGGGCGCGGGTCTCGCGATGGTTCAAGACCTGCTCCCGCTCCCGGGCCTGGATCAGCTTGTTTTCCAACTGGTCGATCTCGGCGCGGTATTTGGCCACCACCGAGGCCAGGTCCTGGTCCTGGGCTCGAAGGTCAGTCAGGGTGGCCTCGGCCGAACGCTTTTCCACCAAAGCCTCCTTGGCCAACTCATCCCGGCCCTTGGCCGCGGCCATTTCGGCCCGGTTTTGCCACAGGCCGCGCTTTTCCTCGGCCTCGGCCAGGCGGCGGGCGCTTCTGGTCTGGTCGGCCATGGCCAGGGCGCAGGCGGCCTTGATCTCCACCAGGGTGTCTTCCATTTCGGCAATGATCAATTTGATCATCTTGGCGGGATTTTCCGCCTTATCAAGCATGGAGTTGAGATTGGCGCTGATAATATCGGCAAAGCGGGTAAAAATAGAGGGCATGGTTGACTCCTTGTCGGTTGAGGTTGACGATCGGCCGCCGGGTGATCGTGATTATATTTTAAGCAAGGGGCGGGCCAACCGGCCGGGCGGGCGGGCGTTTCTGGCAAATAGATGATTTTTCGTCAATACATGTTTCCAGGACTAGATCGCCAGGTCAAATATGGCGGTGTTTGCGGCTTCATTTAACGATATATTGGTCAAATACGCTAAAATATAATCATATACACTCTTTGACTTTGCCGGCATTTTTCCCTACACTGAATCCAATTTCCGTCCCCGGAGAGCCGCCATGATTGCCCCCGAACGCTCACCCAAAGTTTTCAGTCAGGGCCAGATTCTGACCCTGGACCAGGCCTGGCTTCTGGCCCGCACTCTGGTGGCGGAAGATTTTCGGCTGGATTTTGATAATTTTCGATCCTGGCCGGTGGATATTAAACGATATTCGGAACTGACCCCGGCCGAACTGGCTGACGGCGTCTTTGCCCAATTGTTTCGTTACCAGCGGCCGGGGCCGGTGGTGGTGGGGGGGTTGCCGGTCTATTACCGCATCTGCCTCTATGACCCGACCGTTCTGGCGGCCCTGGAGCGGGAGCCGGGCTTGGAACTGGAACCTCTCCTGACGTATGTGCTGACCCACGAATTCATTCATGTGGCCCGTTTTACCAAATTCATCGAGCTGTTTTACCTCGACGACCTCAAGCGCCGGGCCGAGGAGGAAATCGTCCATCAGGAGACGTTTCGCCTGCTGAACAAAATTTCCCTCCCTGGCCTGGATTTGGTTTTGGGCCTCTATCGTGACCAGCGTTTGCCGGTGGATTGAGGCGGCCATATCTGATACTATGGGACCCAGCTATGGGGCGGCGGGAGGATTCCCATAGCGGTGAAGTGATTTCACCGCCAACCGGCCCGGACGGTCATTGAATGGAGGAGGTCGAAATGATGCTTTTGTCAAAACCGCCTGACGACGGCCCGCCCCCTCCGCCGCCGGAGACCCATAAGTTCAATTGGCTGAAAAAGGCCTTTGGCGACGAGGAAGCCCATATGACCGCCCAGGCCTCGGCGGTGGGCATAACTTTTGCCGTGGCCATTGTTCTGGGGCTGGCCCTGGGCTGGTGGCTGGATAAAAAATTCGGCACCGGACCATGGTGCCTTTTGGCCGGGCTGATGCTGGGCATTGCCGCCGGCTTTAAAAATCTTTTCACCTTTTCGGCCCGGTTGGATCGATTGTCCAAAAAAAAGGCCGAGGAAAAAAAGCGTCGGCTGATGGAACGTTTCCCGCCGAAGAAAGATTAAATGTATGGTGGATGGCCCCAACCCGGCTGACTCGTCCGGTTCCTATCGGTTGACGGATTCCAAACTGCTGGAGGCGGTGGCCGGGGCCCGGCGGGTGCGCTGGGGCTCCCGGCTGGCCGGCCTGGGTGTGGCCGCGATCAGCCTGGTGCTCTGGGGGCGATTTGGCCTGGCGGGCGCCTTGTTAGGATGGCTGGTGGTGGAGATCAACCTTGGGCTTTTGGTGCGCACCCTGATCCGGTCCGCCGATTGGCGGGGGCGTTCCCTGTGGCCGACCCTCATTCGCTTCTACCTGACGTTCGGGGCCACCATCGTGGCGTGCGTGCTGATTATCCGCAACCACTGGGGGCACCCCCTGGCTTTTCTGCTGGGGCTTTTGTCTTTTTTCGCCGGGTTGGTCCTGGGTTTGGTCAGTTGCGCTGTAAAAAAGCCGGAGCCCCCGGCATGAGTCCGCCCTTCCAACCGGATCTGTCGGGCCATGAGAATGGGGACGGGCTCGAGATCGGCCAGCCCCGGCTGATCATCATCACCGGCCCCACCGGCGCGGGCAAGAGTGATCTGGCCCTCGCGGCCGCCCGCGAATTGGGCGGGGAAATTATCAACGCCGACAGCCTGGCCCTGTATCGCGGCTTCAATATCGGCACGGCCAAGCCCGGCCCCGGGGAGTTGGCCGCCGTTCCCCATCACTTGATTGATGTGCTGGATCCGGATCAGTCTTTTGACGCGGCCGCCTATCTGCGGGCGGCCCGGCCCCTGGCGACCAGTCTTCATCAGGCCGGCCGGCCGGCGCTGGCGGTGGGCGGCACCGGTTTTTACCTGCGGGCGCTCACGGCCGGGCTTTTTGAGGGGCCGGGGCGGGACGACGCTTTTCGGGCCCGCCTGGCCGCGGACGCGGCGGCGGGTATGGACCTCCACGCCCGCCTGGCTCAGGTGGACCCGGACACCGCCGCCCGCCTGGCCCCGGCCGACCGGGTGCGCATCGAGCGGGCCCTGGAGGTGCATCACCTCAGCGGCCGCCCCATTTCCCAATGGCAGCGGGAACACGGTTTGGCGGAAAAGCCGTTCCGGACTCTGACCATCATCATTGACCGGGCGCCGGAGGAAATGCGGGAACGCCTGGAACGGCGCACCCGGCTGATGTTCGAACGCGGACTGGTGGCCGAGGTGGAAGGGCTTTTGGCGGCCGGCTGGTCGCCGGACCTCAAACCCTTTGGCTCCATAGGCTATAAGGAGACGGTGGAACACCTGGCCGGCCGGCTGTCGCTGGCCGAGGCCGAGGAGCATACCCTGTCCGCCACCAGGAAATACGCCAAGCGCCAGCGCACCTGGTTTCGGGGGCAGATGCCCGACGGCCATTGGTTCCACCCGGACCAGATGCCCCATATCATGGTCTGTATGAGGCGGTTTTTATCTGGAGCGACACTTTAGATTTTTGATAAATACATGTGATAATGCGGGAGTTATATATGGTTAATACAATAAAAATCGGGCCGGTGGCTATCGGCGGCGCAGCCCCCCTGGCCCTTATCGCCGGCCCCTGCGTCATCGAGTCGGCGGCCCTGGTGGACGAAACCGCCGCCCGGCTCAAGGAAATAGCCGGCCGGTCGGGGATCGGCTTGATTTTCAAAGCCAGCTTCGACAAGGCCAATCGGTCCAGTCTCTCCTCTTTCCGGGGGCCGGGGCTGGAAAGGGGGCTGAAAATTTTGGCGGACACGCGGGCTAGATATGGCCTGCCCATCATCAGCGACATTCATGAAACTTGGCAGGCGGCCCCGGCCGCCGAAGTTCTGGACGCCTTGCAGATACCCGCCTTTCTGGCCCGCCAGACCGACTTGCTGGTGGCCGCGGCCCGGAGCGGACGGCCGGTGAACGTCAAAAAAGGCCAGTTCATGGCGCCCGGGGATTTGGTCCAAACCGTGGCCAAAATGACCGGCCAGCCTGACTTCGCCGGCCTGGCCCTCACCGAGCGCGGGGCCAGTTTCGGCTACCACAATCTGGTGGTGGATATGCGTTC
>JAVBTP010000123.1:0-4811 GCA_031556115.1 Candidatus Adiutricaceae bacterium | reverse complement strand
GCCTGGTTTCATGCGTTGAATCAGGGGACCGCTACATGCTGTCCGGAGATTCCACTCCCAAAAGCTCCAGCCCCAGCCTGACCACCAGGCGGATGGCCCGGGCCAGGGCCATCCGGGCGGCGGCCAGGGCCGGGTCTTCGGCGTTGATGCGGTGCCGGCCGTAATAATGGTGGAAGAGCCGAGCCAACACGGTCAGATAGGCCGTCAGGTGGTGGGGCTCCCGCCGGGCGGCGGCCGACTGGATCAGTTCGGGGAAAGAGGTCAGGTGCTTGACCAGGGCCGCTTCCTCGGGCTGGGACAACAGTTCCAGGTCGGCCGGGCCGGTCGGATGGCCGGCGGCCTTGAGAATGCTCTCGATCCGGGCGCCCACGTACTGGACGTAATAGACCGGATTGTCCTTGGTCTTGGCCTTGGCCAGTTCCAGGTCGAATTCCAGGGTGGTGTCCGGTCCGCGGGTCAGGAACATGAACCGGGCCGCGTCGGCGCCCACCTCGTCCAGAACTTCCTTCAGGGTGACGAACTCGCCGGCCCGGGTGCTCATGGCCACGGGCTGGCCGTCGCGGACGAGGCTGACCAACTGCACCAAAAGCAGATCCAGGTCGTCGCGGCGGCGCCCCATGGCCTCCACCGCGGCCTTCATCCTCGGCACATAGCCGTGATGGTCCGCGCCCCAGATGTCGATAACCAGGTCAAAGCCCCGCTGGTACTTGTTCCAGTGATAGGCGATGTCGGCCGCGAAATAGGTCTTCTCGCCGCCGGACTTGATGAGCACCCGGTCCTTGTCATCGCCCAGCGACTCGGACCTGAACCACAGGGCTCCGTCTTGCCAATAGAGATACCCCTTCTTTTCCATGTCCGCCAGGGCCTGGTCGACCTGGCCGCCCTGGTGGAGCGTTTTTTCGGAGAACCAGATGTCGTGCCTGACCCGAAAGGTTTTCAGGTCGGCTTTGATGCCCTCTAAAATATTCCGCTGGGCCAGGTCGGTCAGTTCCTCCACCGTTTCCTCGGCCGGGCGGCGTAAAAGGCCAGGGTCGCGGCCGTAAGCCTCGCGGGCCAGGTCGAGGATGTATTGACCCCGATAATGATTCTCCGGAAAAGGCTCGGCGGAGCCGGCCAGTTCCCGCACCCGGGCCAGGACCGATTCCCCCAAAAGGCGCATCTGGCGGCCCGCGTCGTTGATGTAGTATTCCGGCGTCACGTCGAAGCCGGCCCGGGCCATGACCCGGACCAGGGCGTCGCCGATGGCCGCGCCCCGGCCGTGCCCCACGTGGAGGGGCCCGGTGGGGTTGGCCGAGACGTATTCCACCATGGCCTTGATCCCTTTGGGTTGGCCGCGGCCGAAATCGTCGCCGGCGGCCAGGAGGTCGGCCAGGGCCTTGGCCCACCATTTTTGGCTCAGGGTGAAGTTGAGAAAGCCCGGGCCGGCTATGGCCATCTTTTCAATGTAGCCTTCGCGGTTGTCGATGTTGGCCAGGATTTGGCCGGCCAGGTCGGCGGGTTTTTTCCCGCAAAATTTGGACAGGACCAGGGCCGCGTTGGTGGCCAGGTGGCCATGGTCCGGATCGCGGGGTTCTTCCACCGCAAAGGCGGGTTTCCCGCCCGACTCCGCATACCCCAGATCGGCCAGGGCCTGGTTGATTTTAGCGGCCAACATTGCTTTCATAATCGGAACCTTCAGTGAATCTGGAATTCAGCCTGCCTAAGAGGTTGAGAATCTCGTGGGGGGTGGTGGCCGCCCAGACGGCCAGGTCGCCCGCTTTGATGGAGTCCTGGCCGTGGCGGCCCACGATGACCACGTTGTCGCCCAGGGCGATATCCGGAATATGGGTGACGTCGTACGTGGAGGCGCTCATGGAGATCAGGCCCACCTGCGGCGCCCGGCGCCCTCTGATCAAAACCCAGCCCTGGTTGGACCGGGACCGTAAGAGGCCCTGGGAATACCCAAAGGGCACCACCGCCAGGCGCATGGGTTTTCGAACCGCAAAAGCCCGGCCGCAGCCCACGGTCTGGCCCGGCGAAAGGTTCCGCAAGCTGGTCACCCGGCTCAGGACAGTCATGGCCGGCCGCAGATCGGGCCGCAGCGGGCTGAATTCCGGCCCGGGGTAGACGCCGTACAGCATCAGCCCCACCCGGACCAGGCGGGCCTGGTGGCCGCCGTGCCAGACCAGGCCGCCGCTCCCCAGGGCGGAGTCGAGGGCGTTGAACAGCCCCAGGCCGCTGGCTTTATAACATACATCGTCAAAGGCGTTCAATTGCTGGCGGGCGCCGTGGTCCCCGGCGGTGGCCAGATGGGTGGTCAGCCCCAGAATGTTCAGGTGCGGCCAGGTCAGCGCCTCCCGCAGGAAATCCTCGACCTCGTCCAGACATAGGCCCCGGCGGCTCAGGCCGGTGTCGACTTTCAGGTGAACCTTGGCGGTCAGGCCCAACTCTCCGGCCTTGTCCGACAAGGCCCGGATCTCTTCGGCGCTGGCCGCGAAAACCCGCAGGCCGTTGCTGATGACCGGCTCCAACTGTTCGGGGCCGGTCACCCCGCCCATGATGTAGATCGGCAGGTTGACGTGTTCTTTGAGAGCCAGCCCTTCCTCCGCCGTCACTACCCCCAGGGCGTCGGCCCCGGCCTGGGCCAGGGTCAGGCCGCTTTCCACCATCCCGTGGCCGTAGGCGTCGGCCTTGACCACGGCCATGACCAGCCGGTCCCCGGCCAGGCGCTTGACCTCGCGCAGGTTGTGGCGTATCGCGGTCATGCTGACGAACACTTTATTGGTGGGCAGGTACGGGTCCATGGGTGTCCTTGAAATCAGGTATGGCCGCCGGTCCGGTCCGGTGATCCGGGTGGATTTCGTTCCAGAAACAAAAGCGCTTCCTCCACGGTCAGATTGTCGCCCGGGGCCAGCGGGTGGACGCGGCCGTCGGTCAGGCCGAAGCCCAGGGTCACGGCCACCCGGTGCGCCTCGCACCAGTCCAGAAAATCGGCCAGGGTGAACAGGTGGATATTGGGGGTGTCGTGCCAGCCGTAGGGCAGCCCCTTGGTCATGGGCATCCGGCCGCGCATGGCCAGATCGAAACGCACCCGCCAATGCCCGAAATTGGGAAAGGAAATGATGCCCCGCCGGCCCACCCTGAGCATTTCGGTCAAAACCGCCAAGGGGGCCTTGAGGGTCTGGAGCGTGCTTTCCAGGATCACATAGTCGAAGCTCTGATCCGCGAAATCGCCTAAACCCTGGTCCAGGTCGATATTCAGGACCGGAACCCCCCGGTCGATGGACTTGACCACGGCCATGGGGTCCAGTTCCACCCCCTGGCCCCGCGCCGCCAGGACCCGGATGAGTTTGGCCAGCAAATCCCCGTCGCCGCAGCCCAGATCCAGCACCGAGGCGCCCTTGGGCAACTGGTCCAGAATGACCTGATCCTGCCAGCGGCCGTTGAGGGTGGGGGCGTCCTCATAGGACTTAATCAGTTCCAGCATTTTAAACACCAGGGAGGCGTCGATGTTCTCGGCGGCGAAATCCTTCAGATCCCCGATGGTCGGCCCTTTGAGGTCCCGGTCGGTGGGTTTGTTCGGCGGGCTCATGATGTCGCGTCCGTCTCCCTCGGCGCTCGCCGAAACGGCGGGCATTGTTTTATGAAACAATGGTTTTATGAAACATTAATTTCGTAAAAAGCTGTCGATCAGCCGGCTGACGGTTTCGGTCTCCACCAAAAAGGCGTCGTGGCCGTAGCGCGACGGAATGTCGACATAGGTCGCGGTCCGGCCGGCCCGGCACAGGGCCGAAACCAGGGCCCGGCACAGTTCCGGAGGAAACAGCCAGTCCGAGGAAAAGGAGACCACCATGGTCCGGGCCTTGATTCTGGCCGCGGCCCTCTCCAGGTCGCCGTCGCCGTGGGCCGAAGCGTCGTAGTAATCCATGGCCCGGGTGATGTAGAGGTAGCTGTTGGCGTCATACCGCCTGACAAAGCTTTCCCCCTGGTGCCGCAGGTAGCTCTCCACCTCGAACTCCACTCCGGTGAGGGTGAAGTCCGGGACGCTTTTGTCCTGAAGCCGCCGGCCGAATTTGTGGCCCATGCTGTCTTCGGACAGATAGGTGATGTGGGCCAGCATCCGGGCCGCGGCCAGACCCATCAGCGGCGGGGGGCCGTCATAATAATCGCCGCCTTTGAAGTTCGGGTCGCTGATGATGGCGTGGCGGGCCACGGAATTGAAGGCCAATCCTTGGGCGTTGATGCGATAGCCGGCCGAGAGGATGATCAGCCGCCGGACCCGGTCGGGCCAGCCGAGAGCGATTTCCAAAGCCTGTTGGCCGCCCACCGAACCGCCGATGACCGCGTAAACCCGCTCTATGCCCAAATGATCCAAAAGATTGATCTGCAACCGGGCCCAGTCACCCACGGTCACCACCGGAAAGGAGAGGCCGTAGGGCCGGCCGGTGGCCGGATTGAGGCTCATGGGGCCGGTGGAGCCGTAACAACTGCCCGCCACATTGGCGCAGACCACGAAAAACCGCCGGGTGTCGATGGGCTTGCCCGGCCCCACCATCTCATCCCACCAGCCGGGTTTGGTCCGGCGATACTCCCGCAAGGGGCCGGTGGGGTCGGAGTCCCAGCCGGCCACATGGGCGTCGCCGGTGAGGGCGTGGCAAATCAGCACGGTGTTGTCCTTGGCCGGGGACAGTCGGCCATACGTTTCGTATTCGATCTCCACCGGGCCCAGGAATCCCCCGGCCTCCAGCCTCAGGGGCCCGTTTTTGGAATAAAAAACGGTGCGCCGGCTCTGCGTCCAGCCCACGGATTGGGGGTGGTCCGGTCCGTGAACC
>JAVBTP010000115.1:0-5786 GCA_031556115.1 Candidatus Adiutricaceae bacterium | reverse complement strand
CAAGGTCGGCATGGGGGTGCCGAGACCGCGGGACAGCTGGCGGAAAGACGTGGCCCGGCCCGCGGGTTCGGCGGTGTAGTTTTTAACGATTTCGGCCATGACCCGGCGACACAGGACAGTGGTGTTGCGCCAGGTGGCCGGGGCGGGGAGGCCGAAAAATCCCCGGCCGGTGGTCAGGAGGTCGGCGAAGCGGCGGGTCAACTCCCCGCCGGCCAGAACGATCACCCAACTGAAATTGAGCCAGATCATGAACAACGGAATGGCCGCGAAACCGCCGTAGATGGCGTTGTAGCTGGTCAGGTCGAACATGATTTTGATATAGACGTTCTGGAACAGTTGAAAGAAAAGGCCGGTGATGAAGCCGCCCAGGAGCCGCTCCCGCCAGCGCACCAGCCCCCGGCTGAAATAGGCATACGCCCAGCTCAAAACCAGCCACCACATGAGGTAGGGGGAAATAACCACGAAGGCGGAAAAGACCCCGCTGGGGTCGAGGCCCCAGGGTATGGACCAGGTGGCCTTGGCCAGGCCCATGACATAGATGTTGACGGCCGCGCCGGCCACCAGGACCAGCGGCACGATGACCATGACCGTGAAATAGTCCAGAAGCCGGTGGGTGAGCCGGCGGGGGGGGTGGTAGCCGAAGATCATGCCGAAAATGGTTTCCAGAAGCGTCAGGATGCGGTAGCCCGACCAGAAGATCAGCCCCAGGGCGACGAACGCCAACACGCTGCCGGAGTAGTTGCTGATGAGATTTTCGGCCAAATCCTTCAGTTTCGCCAACAATTCGTCCTGGCCCTGGAAGGTGGCGAAATAGCTGTTGATGGCCTCGGCCAGGGCGGCCTCCAGGCCGAAGCTTTTGGCCACGGCGAAGCCGAGGGCCAGAAAAGGCACCAGCCCCAGGATGCAGTAATACGCCAGGGACGTGGCCTGCACCGGCCAGCGGACAATGCCGGCCTGTTCCATTTTGTCGTATATTTCCGACAGGCGGTCGCCGATTTCCATATTCCGCAGTTTTTTGACATCCAGGGCCATGGTCGAAATCCCCGTTCCCCTTCCATTTCAGCTCTCATTCCAATTCCATTTCCAAGGTCCCGCTGGAACAGAATCGGAATGTGGGTTATTTCCCTTCGACCCAATCCTTGAAACCCAAGGCTTTCAGTTTTTTATGAAGACTGGTGCGGTCCAGGTCGATGGCCTCGGCGGTCTGGGTGATATTATATTCGTGGGCCGCCAATTGGCGCCGCAGATACAGGCGTTCGAATTCGGCCCGGGCTTCGCGGTACGGCAAATCCATATATTCAGCCCCCTCCGTCGCCGGGGCGGCCGGGGCGGCCGGGGCGGCCGAGGGGTCGTGGTCGATCACCCGGCCGGGGACCATGATGGCCAGCCGTTCGATGGTGTTCTTCAGTTCCCGTACGGTCCCCGGCCAGGGGCGGCCCATCAGTTCGGCCAGCATGGAGTCGGACAGGGTCTTGGGCCCCAGGTTGTTGCCCTGGACGTAGGCGTTGAGGAACTCCACGGCCAACAGGGGGATGTCGGAGACTCGTTCCCGCAAGGTGGGCACCCGCAGGGGCACCACGTTTAACCGGTAATAGAGATCCTGCCGAAACGTCCCCCGCTGGATCTCCGCCTCCAGGTCTTTGTTGCTGGCGGCAATAATCCGCACATCGACGTTGATGGTCTTGACCCCGCCCACCCGCTCGAATTTCTGTTCCTGAAGGATGCGCAGCACCTTGGCCTGGGTTTTCAGGCTCATATCGCCGATCTCGTCGAGAAACAGGGTGGAGTTGTGGGCCTGGTCGAAGCGGCCCTGCTTGCGGGAGACGGCGCCGGTAAAAGCCCCCTTTTCGTGGCCGAACAGTTCGCTCTCCACCAGTTCCTCGGGGATGGCCGCGCAGTTGACCTCCACCATGGGGCGGTCGGCCCGTTGGGAGAGTTGGTGGATGGTGCGGGCGGCCAATTCCTTGCCCACCCCGTTTTCGCCGGTGATCAGAACCGAGGCCGGGGTCGGGGCCACCACTTCGATTTTGCGCAACAGATCCATCAGGGCCGGGCTGCGGCCGAGCATGGTCCCGGCCTGGCCCGGCCGGGTTTTGAGCATCTGGTTTTCGGCCGACAGCCGGCGAAAACTCAACGCCCTTTCCAAGGTCAGGAGCAGCTTGTCGGCCGACAGGGGTTTTTCGATATAGTCAAAAGCCCCCATCTTGACCGCCTTGACCGCGGTTTCGATATTGCCGTGGCCCGAGATGACCACCACCGGCAGGGCCGGGTATTCCTCCCGGATACGGGTCAGGACCTCGAAACCCTGCTCGGAGTTCTGCATCCACAGGTCCAGGACAACCGCCTCGGGCACGGACTCGTCGATGCGCTCCAAAGCTTCCGGGCCGGAGGAAGCCTGGGCCACCAGATAGCCCTCGTCACCCAAAAGGCCGCCCACGGTCAGCCGGATATCTTTTTCGTCGTCCACTATCAAAATCGTGTCGGTCATGGTTTAGCCACCAGAAATGCGTTCATGGTCAAAGCGTCTTCGCCGTCGTCATAGTAATCGGGCCGGAGCCGGCCGTCCTGAAAGCCGAAAGACCGGTAGAGGGCCACCGCCGCGCCGTTGCTGGGCCGGACTTCCAGGAAGGCCTCTTCGGCCCGGGCCCGCCGGCCGATGGTGAACATGGCCGACAAGAGGCGCCGGGCCAGCCCCAGCCGGCGGTATTCCGGCCGCACGGCCAGATTCAGCAGATGGATCTGTTGGCTGAAAAGCCAGAAAAAGCAATAACCGGCCAAATCACCCCCCCGTTTCAGGCCCAGCGGCAGGGTGATGTGGCGGCGGAATTCGCCCAGAAAATTTTCCGCGGTCCACGGTTGGTCATAACAAAGGCGCTCCAGGGCCAGAACCGCCGGAAGGTCGGCCTCGGTCAGCCTGACCAGATCGAAAACCGGCGGTTCGGTGGCCGCCGGCGGCCGCGCGGATGGGCCGCCGCCCATGGAGCCCGTTTTGGTCATAGGACGGCGGAGAGCGCCAGGAGGCTGGCCAAAAGGCCGTAAATATAAAAATTGACCGCCTTGAAATCCAAAAAGACGGCTAAGCCCAACAACCCCAAAAAAGGGATGAAGGTGAACAGGGCTCCCAGATTCAGGAGCACCGTCTCCGGCGCCAGCCGCATCACCGCCCGCAACAGAAAACCGTTGACCGTCACGGCCGCCGCCAGGGCGGCCAGAGAACAGCCCAGAGTGGTCCAGAGGCCGTTGAGGTTGCGGCGGAACAGCCGGGGCTCCCGGCCGGCCTCCAGGTCGGCCCGGGCCCGGGCCACCTGCGGGAGAGCCAGGCGCCGGGTGATCCGGTCGATAACCGTGAAGGCCCGGGCCCAGAAGGGCAGGGTCAGAAAAGAAATAACCAGGCCGGCTTCGGTCTGGTAGGCGCCCCCCGCCGGAGCGAAGCCGCTGCCCAGCCAGGCGGTCAGGGCGGCGGTGACCGCCAGGCCCGCGTGGGGGGTCAGTTGACCGCCCAGGGGGAGGGCGGCCAGCCACAGCAATTCGGCCGAAAGGCCCATCCAGGTGCCGAAACGCAGTTCGCCGGCGATCAGGCCGATGATCATCCCCACCACCAGGGGCCGGCCGACCATGAACGGGCCGAAGGCCTGCTTGTCCAGGTTCAGAACCGCCCCGACGAGGATTGAAGCCAGAACAGTGGTCGGAAAAAATACTGACGTTTCCATGGGGCCCTTTACAGACTCGCTATTACTCCGGCCACAAAATAAGTCGTACCCGTGATTTCGCCAAAGCCCGAAATCACTGGACTTCCGCCGCCGAGAACCGGCTTCGCCAACTGCCGGGTTAATAAAATGTTCCTCTACTCGCCGTTGGGCCGCCACATGACGGCCTTGCCGGCCGGCACGGCCTGCAGGATCACTTCCAGGCCGGAGGATCGGGCCAGACTTGACAGGCCGTCAAGCTCCTTGAGGCTGGCGTAAAAAGAGTCGGCCAGCCTGATATTCTGGTCGGGCGGCTGGCAGGCCTGGTTGCCGAGGTTCAGAACGGTGGGCCTGAGACCCGCTTCCACCGCGTCCAGAAAACCGCTCAGGTTTTTGAAAAGCACCAGGATCCGGCGGGCGGTCAAACGCTTTTCGGCCAGAAGGCCGGCCAACTTCTCCGGAGAGGTGAAGAGGGTCACCTGGATCTCGGGCGGAAGGCCCATAAGCATGACCTTTTGCGACCAGGAGTCCTCGGCCGTGTCCTGATCCGAAACCACAATGGCGTCGATCTTCAGGCACGGCACCCAGGCCACGACCACCTGGCCGTGAATCAGTTTCTGGTCGACTCTGGTCCACACCAAGGCCACCGGACTTCCTCCAGAACCACGGCCGGATCGGCCGCGGGAAAAAAATCAGCCGGCCCCCGCCAGGGAGGCCGGTCTTGGCCGTTCGGCCGGGGAGCGGCGGTTATCGGCCCGGCCCTCCGCCCAAAAGTTCGCCGGCCACGTTAATGCTTTTGCGGGCGTATTCCCCGATAATCTGGGCGGTCTCGGCCAGCGAGGCTTTGTCTCTGATCTGGGCGGCTTTGATCAGCATCGGCAAGTTCACCCCGGTCAGGACCTCCACCCGTCCCTCTTCCAGAAAGGACAGGCTGATATTGGAGGGGGTGCCGCCGAACATGTCGGTCAGCACCAGAACCCCGTGGCCGCGGTCCGCGCCGGCGATGGCCTGTTGGATGGCCTGGCGCATGGCGTCCGGCCCGCGGGCGCCGTCAATGGAGACGGTGGCGCAGGCCTCCAGGCTGCCGATGATGAATTCGGCCGTCTTCAGTATTTCCTGGGCCAAATGCCCGTGAGTGACGATGACTATGCCAAGCATGGAGACCCTTGTTTCCGCGCCTTCGAGAACCCGAAGCCGCTCAGACGATATCGCGATGGCGGAGTTGGATGGGGCCGTCAAAAATTTTTTTCAAAGCCGCCCAGAGAAATCCGGCCACGGCCACGCTCCGGTGCTGCCCGCCGGTGCAGCCCACGGCAATGGTCAGGTAGGATTTGCCCTCTTTTTGGTACAGGGGCAGCAGATACGTCAGCATGCCGAGAAAACGTTCCAGAAAGCCCAAAGTCTCCGGAGCGGCCAGCACATAATCGATCACCGCCTGGTCGCGGCCGTCGAGATTGCGCAGGTCGTCAAGGTAGAAGGGGTTGGGCAGGAACCGCACGTCCACCATCAGGTCGGCTTCGGGGGGAAGTCCGTTTTTAAATCCGAAGGACAGCACCTCCACCGACATGGAACGCCGGGCGCCTTCCTGGCTGAAGCGATCCATGATGCGCTCCCTGAGGGCGGCGCCCTTCAGCGAACTGGTGTCGATGACTTCCCCGGCCGCCCGACGCAGGGGGGCCAGGTGCTCCCGTTCGAGGCGAATGGCCGCCAGGAGCCCTCCCTGGGCGGCCAGATGGTGCGGCCGCCGGGTTTCCGAAAAGCGTTGGACCAGCACTTCCTCGTCGGCTTCCAAAAAGATCAGGGTCAATTCGTAGCCGATTTCCCGCGCTTCCTGAAATACCTGCTCAAAACGGTTCACCAGTTCCGGCTCCCTGGCGTCCATGCCCACGGCCAGGCGGATAAAGCCGCCGCTCTCCTTGCGGATGGCCAGGAATTTCGGAAGCAGCACCACCGGCAGGTTGTCGATGGTCAGATAACCGATATCTTCCAAGGCGTTGAGAACCGTGGACTTTCCGGAGCCGGACAATCCGGTGACGATTACCAGCCGGCCGTGAATTTGAGGCATCATGTCCTGGTTACCTTCGGGGAAAAAAGCGCGAT